>NZ_JBEOWY010000014.1:0-181485 GCF_040296285.1 Kitasatospora sp. NPDC002227 | reverse complement strand
AAACGCTCGGCTGGGAAACCCCAGCCGAGCGTCTGGCTAAACTCCTCGCGGCCTAGACAACCGACCACGTGTTGCAACGACCCCTAGAAACCGCCGCGGTCGCCCGGGCCCCTTCCGTATGCCTTGCTCAGGTGGTGTCGTGCTCAGTCGTCGTCCAGGGCCAGGTGCAGACCCCAGGAGACCAGGCTGATGATCAGCGAGCCGAACAGGGCGGCCCAGAAGCCCTGGACGTGGAAGTCCAGGTGGACCTTGTCCGAGGCCCAGGAGGTCAGCCACAGCATCAGGGCGTTGATCAGGAAGGTGACCAGGCCCAGGGTCAGGATGAACAGCGGCAGCGAGAACAGCTTCACCACCGGCTTGATCAGGAAGTTGATGACGCCGAAGACCAGCGCGACGCCGATCACGGTGATCGTCTTGTGCTGCCAGTCGTCCCCGGTGATCGTGATCCCGTCGACGATCCAGGCCGCCACCCAGATCGCCGCCGCGTTGATGAGCGTTTTGATGACGAAACTCTTCATGGCGCCGATAGTCGCAGCTCAGCGGGCCCGGCGGAAGCTCCCGGCGGGGATGATGTTCAATGGCCGGGAGCGAGCGTGGAGGTAGCAGGATGAAGCTCTTCCGGCTGGACCGGCTGGATGCCGAGCGGGCCGCCAACGACGGTGCGTATCTGCGCTTCCTGAAGGAGCGCCACATGTCCGCCGGGCTGTACGCGCTGGCGCCGGGCGAGACGGACGTGCAGACCCCGCACGCGCAGGACGAGATCTACCAGGTCATCAGCGGCCGGGCCGAGTTGACCGTCGGTGACGAGACGGCGACAATCGGGCGCGGCTGCGTGGTGTACGTGCCGGCCGGGGTGCCGCACCGGTTCCACCACGTCACCGAGGAGCTGCGGGTGCTGGTGGTCTTCTCGCCGCCGGAGGACTGAGACCGCCTGCGGGTACGGTCTTGGGTCATGACCAGCAAGCTGACCGATCAACTCTGGGCGGCCGCCGAGCCGGTGTACGCCGAGATCCTCGCCCATCCGTTCCTGACCGGCCTGACCGACGGCTCCCTGCCGCGCGAGGCCTTCCGGCACTTCGTGGTGCAGGACTCGCACTACCTGCGCGACTACGCCCGCGCGCTGGCGGTCTGCGCCGCCAAGGCGCCCGACGAGGCGGACGTGCGGGCCTTCGCCGACGACGCCGTCGGGGCGCTGGCCGCCGAGCAGGGCATGCACGCCGAGTTCATGACCGCCTTCGGTGCCAGCGCCGAGGAGGCCGCCGCCGAGCCGGTGCTGCCGACCACCCGGGCCTACACCAGCTACCTGCTCGCCACCGCGTACGGCGGCTCCTACGCCGAGGCCGTCGCCGCCGTGCTGCCCTGCTACTGGATCTACGCCCGGGTCGGCGAGCGCCTGCTCGAGCGGTCCTCCCCCGACCCGCTGTACGCCAAGTGGATCGCGACCTACGGGGACGAGGCCTTCCAGTCGGTGGTGCGGCGGGTGCTGGCGCTCACCGACCGGCTCGGCGAGCAGGCCTCCCCCGCCGAACGGCGGCGGATGGTCGAGCACTTCAGCACCACCTCGCGGTACGAGTGGATGTTCTGGGACGCCGCCTGGCGCGGTGAGGGCTGGCCGGTCTGACCCGGCCTTGGGGGTGATCCCTGGGGCCGGGCCTCAGGGGGATCTCCGGGTTCTCTCGGGGGCTGGAACCCTCGTTCCACGCCGGAGGCACCCGTACGATCGAAGTATCGAAAGCGAGCGGGACGCGGCGGAGAAGCCGGCGCTAGCCCGAGGGGAGAGAAGGAACGGACATGGCTGAGCTCTGGAAGTCGCTGCCCTCGTGGGTGCGCAACATCGTCGTCCCGATCATCGTGCTGGTTCTCGCGTGGAACCTGATCTGGTTCGTCGTGGGCGTGGTGAGCTCGCTGCTCGCGCTGGTGATCAAGGCGCTAGTGGTGGTCGGGGTGGCCGCCGCGGTGTGGATCCTGGTGAAGAAGGCAGCCAAGAGCTGACGCCCGCAGGTGCTCGAACCCCGCTCCCGGGTCTCCGGGGGCGGGGTTCCGTCGTGTGTGACATCCGTCAGGTGCCGGTGTGGACGGGATGCACTGCCGACCGGGGTGGCCCGCGCGGGATGGTGGACCCACAGCACGGGACACGGCGGCGAAAGGGCGGACACCATGGCACTCAGCATGAACGGCGCGGTTCGGAACGACGGCGGGCCGCTGGCCGCCCTGCGCCCGATCGCGCTGGACGTCGCGCTGCCGCTCGGCGCGTACTACGCGGCGCACTCGCTGCTCGGGCTCGGGCTGGTGCCCTCGCTGGTGGTCGGGAGCGTCGTGCCGCTGGTGCGGACGGCCGAGCAGCTGCTGCGGACGCGGTCGGTGAACGGCCTGGCGATGCTGATGCTGGTGGTCAACGTCGCGGGGATCGCACTCTCGGCCGTGGCCGGCGACCCGCGGCTGATGATTGCCAAGGACGGCGCCGTGAGCAGTGTGATCGGGCTCGGGATGCTGTTCTCGGTGGCGGCCGGGCGGCCGATGATGACGGCGGCGATGCGGCCGTTCGTCACGCGAGGGGACGCGGCGCGGGAGGCGGCCTGGGAGCGGGCCTCCGGGTCGGTGCGGTTCCGGCGGTACGAGCGGGCGTTCACGCTGGTGTGGGGCTCGGTGCTGGTCGCCGAGTGCGCGGTGAAGGTGGTGCTGGCGTACACGCTGCCGGTGGAGACGATGGCCTGGTTCGGCACGGTGCTGCTGGTGGGGGCGATGGCGCTGGCCTTCGCGGTGGGGAACGTCTTTGCCGGGAAGATCGCCGAACTGGTGCGGTGAACCCTGGCGGGGCGCGGGGAGCTGCACGGCGCAACCGACCTACGGGAGTGGGTGGTTGGCAGCGCAGTTCCTCGCGCCCCTGGGTTTTTGCAACTTACTCCTGGACCGGAATGATCTCGGTCGTGGCGGGCTGCGCACTCGGCTGGTTGGTGTTCATCGAGTTGAGCAGCTGGCGGGCCAGGCCGAGGCCGGTGCCACCCATGGTGAGGGCCTTGGCGAACATGTCGCCCATGCCCTCGGCGCCGTTGAGCAGGACCATGTGCTCGACGTTGCCGAAGGCCTCGGCCCCGGCGCGGACGATCTCGGGCCAGTTCTCGGCGAGCTGCTGGGCGACGACGGCCTCCTGGTTCTCCGCCAGGGCGGCCGCGCGGGCCTTGATCGCCTCGGCCTCGGCGAGACCGAGGGCGCGGGCGGCCTCGGCGGCCGCGAGGCCCTTCGCCTCGGCGGCGGCCGCCTCGGCCTGGCCGGTGGCGCGGGTCGCCTCGGCGGCGGCCAGACCGCGGGCCTTGGTCGCCTCGGCCTCGGCGCCCGCGGCGACCTTCACCCGGTTCGCCTCGGCCGCGGCCTTGAGCTCGGTCTCCCGGGCCTGGGCCTCGGCGGCGGAGATCCGGGCATCGCGGTCGGCGACGGCCTTGGTGCGGGTCTCGTAGGCGCGGGCGTCGGCCGGCTTGCGGACGTCGGCCTGCAGCTGCTGCTCCTTGCGGGCGGCCTCCAGCTCGGCGACCTTGGTCTCCTGGACCACGACCTCCTGCCGGGCGGCGGCCTGGGCGAGCGGACCGGCCTGCATCGCGTGGGCGGTGGCCTTCTCCAGCTCGGCCTGGTAACCGGCCTGCTGGATACCGGAGTTGCGGGTCGCCTCGGCCTTGCGGGCGAAGGCCTCCTGCTCCGCCTCGGTGGCGATGCGGTCGGCTGCGGCGGCCGCGATGCGGGCGTCCCGCTGGACGGCGGCGGCGTGCGGGGCGGCGAGGTTCTGGATGTAGCCGGTCGGGTCCAGGATCTCCTGGATCTGCAGCGAGTCGATGATCAGCCCGAGCTTCTCCATCTCGCTGCCCGAGGCGGCCCGGGTCTCGGCGGTCAGCCGCTCGCGGTCGCGGATCATGTCCTCGACCGTCAACGAGCCGACGATGGACCGGAGATGACCGGCGAAGACGTTGTGCACCCGCGGGCCCATCGAGCTCTGCTGGGCCAGGAAGCGGCGGGCCGCGTTGGCGATGGAGACCAGGTCGTCGCCGACCTTGAAGATGACAACGCCCTTGACGTGCACCGGAATACCCTGCGACGTCACGCACTCGACGTCCAGGTCGGCCTCGTTGAGCTCGAGCGACAGGCGGCGGACCACCTGCAGGCCGGGCGTCACGAGCGTTCCCCGGCCGGTGACGATCCGGAAGCCGAGCCCGTCACCGACCCCCTCGGTGCGGTGCTTGGAGCCGGAGATGATGAGTGCCTCGTCCGGTTCGGCGACCCGCCACATCATCTTGAAGAGCAGGACGACCAGGACAACAGCGGCGACGGCGCCGCCCAAAACGCCGATGAACATCGGCAGATTCCCCCTTCAGGGCACACTCGCGTCCCGTGGCTGCGCTTGTTGTGCAGGATTGCGCGGTACGCGGTGGCAGATCGAGATTGTGCGCCTGTCGGATTCCGTTGGGAAGACCGGGGGGTGGGTTGGCGCCGACGCTAAACGGACAGTGGTGCGACGTACACCGTGCGTGGCGGCTGGTACTCGACCACCATGACCTGGCTGCCGGTCGGCAGCGGTTCGCCGGGCACGGCGAGGTACGCGAGGAACGCCTCCGTCCCGCCCCGCTCGGGGACGTGCACCAGCACCTCCCCCACCAGACCCGCGCCGATCTTCCCCGTCACCCGGCCGGTGCTGCCGACCATCCCCGTCGTCATGCCCTGGAGTCTGCCACCCGTCCGACGGCTGGAACCCTGCTGGACCAGTTCGACCCGGCCCGCTACGGTGTTGGACGTCTTGTCGTGGGCAATTCCGCCCGACGACACGGGAGCTCGGAGCACCGGGCTGAGAGGGCGCTGAACGGATCCCGCATCCGACCGCTGTGCCGACCGCAGGAACCTGACCGGGTAATGCCGGCGTAGGGAGATAGAGGGTCTCATGACCACGTCCGACACACAGCACACCCCTGCCCAGACCGCTGTCACCAGCGCCTCCACCGGCTACCCGACGCCCGCCTGGCGCAAGGCCTACCGCGAGGGTTCGCGCCCCGACCTGCGCGTCCCGTACCGCGAGGTGCAGCTCACCAACGGCAAGACCGTCCCGCTCTACGACACCTCCGGCCCGTACACCGACCAGGCCTACGAGGCCGACGTCCGGCGCGGACTGCCGCCGCTGCGGGACGCCTGGATCCGCCAGCGCGGCGATGTCGAGGAGTACGACGGCCGGGAGGCCCGGCCCGAGGACGACGGGATCAAGCACACCTCCCCGCGCGGCGGGAACCTGCGCAACCTGGACGCGGTCTTCCCGGGCCGCCCGCGTCGCCCGCTGCGCGGCCGGGACGGCGTGCCGGTCACCCAACTGGCCTACGCGCGACGGGGGATCGTCACGCCCGAGATGGAGTTCATCGCCCTGCGCGAGGGCCTGGACGCGGAGTTCGTGCGCAGCGAGGTCGCGGCCGGCCGGGCCGTCATCCCGCTGAACGTGAACCACCCCGAGGTCGAGCCGGCCATCATCGGGACCAACTTCCTGGTCAAGATCAACGCCAACATCGGCAACTCGGCGGTCACCTCCTCGATCGAGGAGGAGGTGGAGAAGATGACCTGGGCCACCCGCTGGGGCGCCGACACGGTCATGGACCTCTCCACCGGGCGCAACATCCACACCACCCGCGAGTGGATCCTGCGCAACTCCCCCGTGCCGATCGGCACCGTGCCGCTCTACCAGGCGCTGGAGAAGGTGGACGGGCGCGCGGAGGACCTCACCTGGGAGGTCTACCGGGACACCATCATCGAGCAGTGCGAGCAGGGCGTCGACTACATGACGGTGCACGCGGGCGTGCTGCTGCGGTACGTGCCGATGACCGCCCGCCGCAAGACCGGCATCGTCTCGCGCGGTGGCTCGATCATGGCGGCCTGGTGCCTGGCGCACCACCAGGAGAACTTCCTCTACACGAACTTCGAGGAGCTCTGCGACATCCTCGCCGCCTACGACGTGACATTCTCGCTCGGTGACGGCCTGCGGCCGGGCTCGATCGCGGACGCCAACGACGAGGCGCAGTTCGCCGAACTGCAGACGCTGGGCGAGCTCGGGCGGATCGCCCGGGAGCGTGGCGTGCAGGTCATGATCGAGGGCCCGGGGCACGTCCCGATGAACAAGATCAAGGAGAACATGGATCTCCAGAAGGAGATCTGCGACGAGGCCCCGTTCTACACCCTCGGCCCGCTGACCACCGACGTCGCGCCCGGGTACGACCACATCACCTCGGGCATCGGCGCCGCGATGATCGCCTGGTGGGGCACGGCCATGCTCTGCTACGTCACCCCCAAGGAGCACCTGGGCCTGCCCAACCGGGACGACGTCAAGACCGGCGTGATCACCTACAAGATCGCCGCCCACGCCGCCGACCTGGCCAAGGGCCACCCCGGCGCCCAGGCCTGGGACGACGCCCTCTCCGACGCCCGCTTCGAGTTCCGCTGGGAGGACCAGTTCAACCTGGCCCTCGACCCGGAGACCGCTCGCGACTTCCACGACGAGACCCTCCCGGCGGAGCCCGCCAAGACGGCCCACTTCTGCTCCATGTGCGGCCCGAAGTTCTGCTCGATGAAGATCAGCAAAACCATCAATGAGAAGTTCGGCAACGGGCAGGCCTCGCCGGAGTACGACGAGACCGCTGTCGAGGGCATGAAGGCCAAGTCCGAGGAGTTCGCGGCCCAGGGCAACCGGGTCTACCTCCCGCTGGCCGACTGACGGCCGACCCAGGACGGCGCCGCACCGGGAGGCAGGAGGGGGTCTCCCGGCGCGGCGCTTCGGCTTGCTCGTTCGGCTCAGTCTCCGCGAGTCGGTTCTTGGGCGAACCTGTTCGCGCGGTTCCCTGGAGAGGCAACGCCTGCGTAGGGAGACGGATCGATGACTGAGCAGCAGCCGTCCGGCCAGGAACGGCCCGAAGGTGAGCCGGCCGGTGGACAGGGGGGACCTGCCAAGGGGTGGGGGCAGCAACCGCCACCCGGGCAGTCGCCGTACGGGCCGCCGCCGCCAGGGTGGAGCCAGCAGCCGCCTGCTCCTCCCAAGCGCCGGTTCGGCCGGGGTGTTCTCGTCGGCTGCCTCAGCGCGGTCGTGCTACTCGTCGTGCTGATCGTGGTCATCGTCGTAGCCGTCGGGGGGAGCAGCAAGAAGTCCCCGACCAGCCCCACCTCCACCAGCAGCGGCGTGCAGTCGAGTGGAGGGGCGCACCCGCCGGAGGCGGACGTATCGGTCACCTCCTGCGATGTCGACCCGACCACGTCATTGCCCAGCGCCAAGCTGGAGATCGTCAACCACAGCTCGAAGTCTTCGGACTACAGCATCTCTGTGGAGTTCGTGGATGCGAACGGCACCCGGGTCGCCGAGGGCGCGACGTTCCAGAGCCACCTTGCACCGGGTCAGAAGGCGGAGGACACGGCGGGAGGCACTGCTCAGGTGAGTGGCAAGATCACCTGCAAGGTGACCTCCGTGAACCGGATTTCAGCAGTCGGGTGACGGGGGCGGCACCGAGGAGCTCGCGGCATAAGGATCGGGTGCCATGCCGCTGGCGGACTGACGGCGTTCCGCAGACCGCGCTGCGCCGACGGAGGGGCTCTCCTGGTGCGGCGCTCTGGCGTGCCTTTCTCTGGCCCGGTAAGACGCCGATTCCGCTCAACACCGAGCCCCTGTGCGGCTATTCGTCAGAGTGATGCAAATTCGTTGGAACGGGCATGTCGGTCTTCCCGTCTCTGACATGCTGAGGGTCCACCGAGAGGGGCCGTCGCGATGCAGTGGAAGATCCACGGGGAACGTCCGATCTACGAGAACCCATGGGTGAACCTGTGGCTGGCTGATGTCGAGCAGCCAGACGGGCACCGGTGGGAACACCACGTGGTCAAGCTGCGGCACCTCGCGGTCGCCGCCGTGGTGAACGACGAGAAGCAGGTGCTGATGATGTGGCGGCACCGCTTCATCACCGACTCGTGGGCCTGGGAACTGCCCATGGGCTTGATCGAAGCCGACGAGACTCCGGCTGAGGCCGCCGCGCGTGAGGTACTTGAGGAGACCGGCTGGAAGACCGGCGAGATCAAGCCGCTCATCTACGCCCAACCGGCGAACGGCATCACGGACTCCGAGCACTTCGTCTTCCGCGCGGACGCGGTCGAGTATGTTGGGCCGCCGACCGAGCGCAACGAGTCGGACCGCATCGAGTGGATTCCGCTGTCCGACCTTCGCGGCATGATCGACCGCCGCGAGATCGTCAGCAGCGGCACGCTTGTCGGCGTGCTCTACCTACTGCTGGATGAGGCCGGCCTCTGACGTCACCGAGTCGCCAACGCGCCGATCCTGCGGACCAGCTCCGAGGCGATCGGCGCGCTCCGGTACGGGTGCAGCAGTTCGCTGAATTCCCGGAGGTGGGCGAGCACCCTGGGCGACTCCACATCCGCCGCGAGATTGAGTGCCTCCGTTGCCGTCGTGCAAGCTAACTCGACTTCATGGCGCTGGAGTTGAGTGCGGGCGAGCCAGAATGTGTGGAAGGCGCGCCCCCGCTGGTTGGTTGCTGCCTCCCCCTGTAGAGCCTCGGCGATGAGTGGTTCGGCGGCCTCGGCGTCGCCCAACTGCCCGAGGGCGATACCGGTGTCCACGGTCAGTTTGGTGCGGTCGAAGTACTGGACCCACGCCGGATCGTCGTCCGTCGGGTCGATCCGCTCGAACTGGTGCAGCGCCTCGTTGATCGCAAGGTGCGTTGCCTCCCGGTCGTGCTCGGTGGCGTGGCCGAACGCCTCGCGCATGGACAACATCGCCATCAACCTGGGAGTGCCACCGGAGAGACGGGCGCTGTCCTGGGCCGCCCGGGCGAGCGTGATGGCCTCCCTCGCCTGGTCCTGGTAGGTCGCCTGGAGGCTGAGGCAGGCCAGGACGTTGGCGACGAACGGGCGGTCGTCGATCTCGCGCGCCAGGCGGAGCGATTCGACGAAATACCCCCGAGCGGTGCTGTACTGCCGTGCGTCGAAGTAGGTCCAGCCGGTCAGCCGTGCGAGCTCGGCTGCGATGCCGTGAAGGCTCCGACGGAAGTTGGGCTCGGCGGTGTCGTGCAGTATGCCTTTCACGTACCTGAGTTGGCCGATCACTGCTGGCCGGAGGGCTTCGCCGCCGTGCTCGTCGTCGCGTCGCCAGTAGTCCTCGATCGACGATTGCAATGAGCGCAGGACGGTTGGCGTGACTCGGGTGCCGGCTGCGATCGCAAGGATCTCGTCCAACCCGGTGCCGGGCGGCGGGGACTCCGGGAACCAAGAGTCTGTCGCCTGCCGGGGGATCGGGGCCGGTTGGCCCGCAGGGGGAGCCGCGGGGACTTCCCAGCTCCGTGCGGCGAGGCCGAGCAGGTGCCCCGGAATCCTCAGACCATCTGCGATGCGCTCGATCACGGTGATGTTGGTGATCTTCGGCTTGCCGTTCATGACCTCGCCCACCCTGCTGGGCGTCAGGTCGCATGCCCGCGCGATGCGTGAGGCGTGGAACCCGCCTTTGCGCTTGGCGAGTTGGAAGATCAGCGCGAAGTCTCGCGCGGCACAGGCTGCGACCATCTCAGGATCGGCAAGTAGTCGGCTTGGCAGCCCTGGTGACGCCGTGGAGTCGGTCATGTCCGGCACCCCCACCACCGGGTTGATCATCGCTCAGTGTCACGTGGGATAACAGACCGCGAGTCTACCCATGGTGGGTACACGCGCTGGCCTTAATCGGGAACGGGCTGTCCGGCAATCCTGTGAGTCCACCGGGAAAACCCGGGGGCACTCGTCCAGCAGGAAGGCGGCCCGTGCGCATGAGCCTCACCGACACTGCCGTGTTCCCCACCCCTCAGGGCTGGGATGTCGAGCCCGATCCGGCTGCTGTACCTCGTGCGCGTCACTTGATCAGGAAGACTGCCGAGTCCTGGCAAGTCCCCCTGTCGGACGGCGCGTTGCGGGACGTCGAGCTGTGCGCGGGCGAGCTGCTGACGAACGCTGTCGAGCACACCAAGGCTCGATGCCGGGTGACCGTGCGGTGGACCGGTGAACGCCTGCGGGTGGAGGTTGAGGATTCGAGCTTGCGTCTCCCCGACCGAGAGGCCGCCGAGGACACGGTCACCGGCGGCCGTGGGCTCCTGTTGGTCGCGGGGCTTGCGCACTCCTGGGACTGGTATCCGGCCGGAATCGGCAAGGTCGTGTGGTTCGAGGTCGCGGCCGACCAGTTGGTGACGGGGGACAGGCGGCTCGCGGTCCTCGTCAACGCCGCCCAGGCCCGCGCCACGCCGCTCGTCCGAACCTGACCGTTCGGCCCTGGTGGCTGCTGCCACCTCCCAATTCTCCTGCCGGAACCCCGGCGGGACTGTCCCAACAGAGAGGAACACGTCATGGTGCAGGACACCCCGGCGGCCCCGGCTGCTGAGGGCGGCCTCGTGGTCGCCGCTCGGAAGATCACCGCTGCGCGGGCCCGTACCGAGCAGCCGTCCGACGTCAGCAGCGGCCGTTCCGACGGCAACGACTAGTAAGGCTGCCCACGATGCGTGACGCTGCTTCGTGGGCGGCGCGTCTGGGCGGGGACACGTTCCTCGCCCAGACGCTCAACCGCTCCTATGCCGTCTTCCCCGGGGAGGCCGCCGACGTCGCCGGCCTCCTGTCCTGGGACGACCTGAACAACATCCTTGCCACCCAGCGGTTGGAGCCCCCGCGACTCCGCTTGTCGATGGACGGCGAGATGCTGCCCTTGCACCGGTACGCGCTCCCGGTCACCACCCGGCGTTCCGTGACCTGGCACCGCATTCAACCGGCAGAGCTGCACGCTCGGTTGGCCGAAGGCGCCTCGCTCGTCCTGGACTCGATCGAGAAGATCCACCCCCCGATCGGGACCGCCGCCGAGGCCCTGGAACGGTTCCTCGGCACGCTGGTACAGGTCAACGCCTACGCCTCGTGGACCGAACGGGAAGGCTTCGGTACCCACTGGGACGACCACGACGTGGTGGTGGTCCAGATGTACGGGGCCAAGCGGTGGAAGCTGTACGGACCGACTCGGACCGCGCCGACCTTCCGGGACGTGGAGTCCCCCGAGACGCCGGAGGGCGATCCGGTCGCTGACCTTGTCCTGCAGCCCGGTGACGTCCTCTACCTGCCCCGTGGTTGGTGGCACGCTGTGACGGCAGATCAGGGGACGGCTTCGCTGCACCTCACCTTCGGCCTGGTGCCCCACACAGGGGCGGACCTGCTGACCTGGGTGGTGGATCAGCTGCGGTCCCGTCTCCCCCTGCGGCTCGACGTTCCTCGGTTCGCCTCGCCGGGTGAGCAGGCGGCCTTCGTGGACGACCTGCGCTCGGAGGTACTGGCCGAACTGACCGATCCCGGACTGGTGAGCCGGTGGGCTGAGTCGGTGGACACCACCCACTACGGCCGAGCGGCCACCTCGTTGCCGTATGTCGAGGGTCTGCCGGACCGGGCCGACGTGATGGTTCGGCTGACCGCTCCGCGCGCGAAGCTCACTGAGAATGAGGCTCAGGGTACGGTCACGCTCGCGGCGGCCGGAACCGCGTGGGACTTCACTGAGCAGGCGGCTCCGATCCTCCGTGCCCTGCTGAGCGGCAAGCCCGCCGCGCTCGGCGTCCTGGCGGAGGCTGCTGGGTTGGAGGTCAAGGACGTTGCTTCAACTCTCTCCGTCCTCATTGAGGGGCAGGCTGCCTCTGTCGTCTGGGCGGCGCTGTGACGGCGGCGCTCGGATTGGGCACGTACCGGGTGCGCACTGGTCGCCAGGCGGCGCACACTGCCCTCGGGGCCGGAGCGCGATGGGTCGATACGGCTCCCAACTACGGCCACGGACAGGCCCATCTCGATCTCGCCCCCGTGCTCGCCGAGTACCCGGATGCTCTGGTGGCGACCAAGACCGGGTTCCACAACGGAGCCCAGCGGCGTGCCGCTGTCGAGGCCGGCCAACTGACCGAGGCAACAGCCGTCCACGGACACAGCCTCTCCCCAGCCTTCGTGAGGTGGCAGACGGAGGACTCCCTCCGCACGCTCGGGCGGGCGGACATCGTGTTCGTCCACAACCCGGAGCACGCCGCGCGCCGACTCGGGAGGGACGCGACTCTGCGCCAACTGAGGCAGTGTTTCGCCGAGTTGGAGTACCTCGCTGACAGCGGTTGCATCGGTGGTTACGGGGTGGCGACCTGGTCGGGGCTGAACGACGGCACGTTCTCGGTCCCTGGGCTGCTGGCGCTCGCCCAGGAAGCAGCCGGATCGCCGCACCACCACTTCAAGGCCATCCAACTGCCGGTCAGTCTCGTCATGGCCGACCCGATCGCGGAAGCGCTCGACGGCGCCGGGCCGCTGGCAGAGGCCCACGCGGCCGGGATCACCACGTTCGGGTCCGCCCCGCTGCACGGCGGGGAACTGCCAGCGCTGATGACCCCCGAACTGGTGAACCTCATCAGGCCCGGCCTGACTGCCCCGGCCGCTGCCGTGCTGGTCGCCGCGTCCTGCCCCGGCCTGGACGTGGTGCTCCTCTCGGCCAGCACAGCCGCGCACTGGGACGATGCGGCCAAGGCGCTGGCAGAGCCGCTGCCCGCTGACCGAGTCAGGAGCGTGATCAATGCACTCGCCACCGGATGAGGAGACCAGAGTCCGGATGGAGGCGGTACACAAGACGGCGGCCAAGTACCTCGGGCTGACCTGTACCGGCGGTCCGGTCTGGGGGTTTCAGGGGTGCACGCTCAGCCGACAGGCCGGAAACCGCTGGCTCCGGGTCTCGGCCACGGCAGCGGCGAACTTCGGGCGGAAGGAGGGGGAGGGCATCGTCGGGGCCTCGGTGCGCGTGCCGGACGACGTGCCGCGACCGAAGCTGCACGACGTGCTCGACTGGACGGAGGGCAGTTACGCGTACGCGGCCGACGTCCTCGACTTCATCCCTCACCCGGTGGTCTCGCCCCACCGGCCGGACCTGGACCAGGACCCCGGTCTGTCCGACGAGTGGTGGAGCACCTTGCGTCGTGCTCTCGCTCGGCTGGGTCAGGCGACCGGGGTACGGACAACGATCCGGGATGGCTGGATCGAGAAGGCGTTCCCGCAGTTCCTCGGGATTCCCGGTCCGGGGAAGGTTGAGCGGACCACCGGCCACGGTGACCTGCACTGGGGCAACATCACGGCTCCGCTGGTGATTCTCGACTGGGAGCGGTGGGGCATGGTCCCGGTCGGCTACGACGCCGGTCTCCTGCACGCCAACAGCCTGCTGGTCCCGGGCGTGGCCGCCCGGGTCCGGGCCGAGTTCGCCCCGGTGCTCGACACTCCCGCCGGCCGGATTGGTGAACTCGCAGCCCTGGCCGAGATGCTGCAAGCGGTAGCCCGCGGCTGGTATCCCGAACTTGCGCCACACCTCGGGGCCCGAGCCACCGAACTCACGGGCGTGAAGCCCCCGGCGCCCATCGCGTCCGAGATCCTGGCCTCAGAGCCAAGCCTGTAGTGCCCCTGCACCCTGCTGGTGCTGGGGCACTCGGCGCTTCCGAGCACCGCACCGCCCGCGTAGGGACCACGGTCTCCTCCGGCGATTCCAGCTGGTGGGTTGGTCTGCGCTTCAGCTACTTCATCCGTTCCGTGCCTGGTGGCGGCGTGAATCTGACCGACCGGCTACGGGCTTGAGTGCCTGCTCAGACCTCGTGACACGATCACGACGCCGGCTTGTTCAGCCTCGGCGATGAGTGGTTCGGCGGCCTCGGCGTCGCCCAACTGCCTGAGGGCGATACCGGTGTCCACGGTCGGTTTGGTGCGGTCGAAGTACTGGACCCACGCCGGATCGTCGTCTGTCGGTCGATCCGCTCGAACTGGTGGAACGGTGCATGTCGGCTTTGCGCGAGAGGGTAGCTGGCTCTGTCCACAGGCTGTGCGTGGCGTACCGGTCGCACGGGCCGGAGCGGCTTCGCGCTGGTCGAGCTGCCGGCGCCGTGACGGCCGATGTGTTTGCGTGGGGCGGGCCCGGGCACGGTCGGCCACTGTTATATTCAGAGCTGTTGTTGGTCTTATATAGCGGAGGCAATTATGAGCGTGACAACCATCGACCTGGACGATGACGCCCTGGCGAAGGCCCTGCGGTTCTCCGGGGGCGCGACCAAGAAGGACGTGGTGAACACCGCCCTCCGCGAGTACGCCGAGCGGCACGAGCAGGCAGCCCGGCGCGCTCGGCACTTCCAGGCCGCCCAGCAGTGGGATTACGAGGGATGGCAGGAGCTCCGCAAGGCCGAGAAGCGGGGAGAGGAGTGATCCGGTACCTCGCGGACTCCACCGCCGTGTGGCGTCTGCTGCGCGAGCAGCATCTGAATGACGCATGGGGGGAGGACATCGACTTGCGTGTCATCGGATCCTGCGCTCCGCAGCGCACCGAGTTCCGCCGCTCTGCCCGCAACCTCGTGCACTACGAGCAGATGGGCGAGATGTTCACCGACCTGTACCCGGACGTGCCGCTGCCGAAGAACATCTGGGGCTGGATCGAGTCTGCCCAGTTCCGGCTCGCCCAGAGCGGCGGAGCCGTCCGGGCCCTGTCCACTGTTGATCTCATGGTCTGCGCGACCGCGGCTCACCATGGGCTGATCGTGCTGCACGACGACAACGACTTCGCCACCGCGGCCGGTGTCCTGACCGATGTCCTCCAACGCAGCGTCCACGACGTTTCGGTATAGCCGACAGCGCTACGAAGTGGGTGCGAGCTGGGCTGAGTTGGCAACCGGGTCTACCTCCCCCCGGCCGACTGGCGGCCGCCCCGGAACGGCGCCGCACCGGGAGGCAGGAGGGGGTCTCCCGGGGCGGCGCTCCGGCGCGGCTAGTTCAGCGTGGACCAGCGCCAGGTGCCGTTGACCCGGACGTAGAGGCGGTTGTCGGTGGTGTCGACGGCCATCGTGCCGTCCAGGGGCGGGTGGGTGAAGGAGGAGTCGGTGGCCGGGCCGGCCACCAGGCGGAGCGGGGGGTTGGGGGCGTTCTTGGTGGGGAGGGTGCCGGCGGCCTGGGCGCCGGTGGTGCCCCAGGAGGCTTCGACGCGGAAGTCGCCGGTGCTGGGCTCGTAGTAGATGTGGGGGCCGGTGGGGGCGGTCGTGTACTGGCCGATCACGTTGCGGACGACGGCGGTGGAGCCGGGGCCGGAGTAGAGGTCGACGCCCGCGTTGACGGTGGCGACGCTGCCGTTGGCGATGAGGACGTTCTCCAGGGCGCTGTAACTGGCGGCCCAGGCGATGATGTTCTGCGGCTTCTTGCTGGTGTAGCCGCTCGCGAAGTTCCCGGCGAAGCAGTAGATGTTGCTCGCGTACACGTGGCGGCAGGAGGCGTCGGTCTTGAGGTGGGGGCCGCCCTGCATCTGCGAGGTCTCGAACTTGCAGTCCGTCAGGTAGATGCCGTTCGGGTTGTTGGAGTTGTTGACCCCGGCGGTGATCCAGATCGCGCCGGTGCCGAACGCCTCGAGCCGGCAGCCGATGAAGTGCAGCTGGTTGTTGTTGTCCCCGCTGTAGCCGTGGCCGGACGCGGCGGCCGAGTTGCGCAGGTAGATGTTGGGCTGGCCGGTGCTGTCGGCGGTGCCGGTGCAGGACTCGATGACCAGGTTGTAGAAGCGCGAGTCCCAGCATTCGACGGCGTCGATGGCGATGTCGTTGTTGCTGGACATGTAGACGTCGCGGACGTACGTGTCGTCGTTGTAGTAGAGCTCGAGGAGCAGGCCGGTGCGGCCACTGCCGTTGAACCCGAGGTTCTCCACCGAGCAGTACCGGCGGTGGGTGGCGCCGCTCGGGTCGGTCGCCGGGCCGGAGACGGCCAGCAGGGTGCCGTTGCCGTTCTTCACGAGGGTGGCCGCCTTGGCGCCGGCGCCGAGCAGCTTGATGCCGTTGCCCTTCAGCGCGAGGGCGGGTGCCCCGGCGCCGGGCGTCACGCGGTACTGGCCGACCGGGAAGTAGACCGTCCCGCCTCCGCCGGCCGCGGCGGCGTCCAGCGCGGCCTGCACCGCCGTGGTGTCGTCGGTGCTCCCATCCCCCGTGGCGCCGTAGTCCTTGACGTTGAACCAGTCCGGCCCGGTGGCGCTGCCGGCCTGGGCCTGCCCGGCGGCGCCCATCACCCCGGCACCCGCCAGGCCCGCTATCGCCCCGGCGAACAGTGCCCGGCGTCGCGTGGTCTCCGACATTCCTGACTCCCCCTCAATTCAGTGCAGAGAGCCCTCAAGATCCCAGCGCGCCATGAGCTGCGTCAATTCCGTCGGGAGGTGTCGCAGCGAGGGCCTAGGGTCGCCGGTGCGGACGGACCGCTGCGGTGGGAGGGGGAACGATGGGCGTGCTGACGGACTACTTCCGGGCTGCGGACGCCGCTTCGGTGGTGCGGGAGCTGGCGCGGGAGGACGGCGGGCCGTTGGTCGGCGGGCGGCGGCCGGTGTTCGACGGGGTCGAGGCGAAGCATCTTGATCCGTGCGTGGTGCTGGGGCAGTTGGTGGCCGCGGTGCGGGGGGTGCCGTGGGCGGTGGATCTGGTGGCGGAGCGGACGGTGTGGCCGACCGGTCCGGAGCCTGGCCCGGGGGAGGTTCCGGACGAGGACGATCCGTGGTCGACGGGCCCGTGGGTCTCGGAGCTGGGGGACGACGTCCGGGACGTGCTGGCGGGCGTGCCGGACGCGGAGCTGGCGGCCGTGGCCGGCCGGTGGGTGAAGGCGGAGGAGCTGCGGCCGGCGGAGGTCGGGGAAATGCTGCCGGTGGCGGCGGGGTTGGTTCAACTGGCCAGGCGGGCCCGGACAGCCGACGAGCGGCTGTACTGCTGGATCTGCCTGTGAGAGAGGTGCGTAGTCCGTGTCCAGGAACATAAGCGTCATCGCCGTGTTGAAGGCCAGGCCCGGAATGGAGGACCGGATGCGCGCACAGGCCCGGTCGATGGCCGAGGCCAGCCTCGCCGAGCCAGGGTGTCTGGGGTACCGCAACTATGTGGATCCGGAGGATCCGCGGTCCTGGGTGGTCGTGGAGGAGTGGACCGACCGGGCGGCGCTGGATGCGCATCTGGCCAGCCCGCACCTGGCCCGTTCGCTGGAGCTGGCGGGCGAACTGCTGGCGGAGCCGCCGTCACTGAGGATCCTCGCCGAGGTGGACTGAGGGCGGAACCGCCCCCGGTGCCAGAATCGGGCGCTATGAGCGACTGGGTGCGGCAGCAGGGGTACGGGGTCCGGTTCGAGTGGGGGCCGGTGGGGGCACGGCAGTTGGCGCCCGAGGTGGCGGGGCTGGTGGTGGTGGACGTGTTGTCGTTCACCACCTCGGTGAGTGTGGCGGTGGAGGCGGGGGTGCGGGTGTATCCCTATGCGTGGCGGGACGAGTCGGCGGTGGCGTTCGCGCGGGAGCGGGGGGCCGAGCTGGCGGTGGGGCGGCGGGCGGCCGACGGGGCGGCGCCGTGGTCGCTGTCGCCGGCGGCGTTGCGGCGGGCGCCGTTCACGCCGAGGCTGGTGCTGCCCTCGCCCAACGGGTCGGCGATTGCGGCGGCCGCGGACGGGGCGGTGGTGGTGGCGGCCTGTCTGCGCAATGCCACGGCGGTCGGGCGGTGGCTGGCGGAGCACGGCTTCGGGACGGTCGAGCGGCCGGTCGGGGTGGTCGCCGCCGGGGAGCGGTGGCCGGACGGGAGTCTGCGGCCCGCCCTGGAGGATCTGCTGGGGGCCGGGGCGGTGATCGCGGCGCTGGACGCTGGTACGCCCTCGCCGGAGGCGGCTGCCGCGCGGGCCTGCTACGAGCAGACCGCCGATGTGGCCGGGGCGGTGGCGGGCTGTGCGTCGGGCGTCGAGCTGGTGTCGGGTGGGTTCGCCGAGGACGTGGTGATCGCGACCGAGCTCGATACGAGCGTGGTGGTGCCCCGGCTGGTCGGCGGGGCCTTCGGTTAGGAGATCGCCCGGAGGCGGACGGGTGTCCGCAGGCTCTCCAGGGCCTGGGCGGTGGCGGCGTCGGCCGGGAGGTAGACGGTCAGCTGCTGGGAGTCGGTGGGGAGTTCGAGGGTCTCGCGCAGCAGGCGCAGCTCGGGGCCGGCGGGGTGGCGGAGGTGGAGCGGGCCCCGGCGGGGGACGGTGTGGCGGCGCAGCCGGGAGGTGAACTCGGGGCCGGCGACGGGGGTGAGTTCGGTGGTGAGCCAGACGCAGTTCTCGATGGACGGGCCGAGCCAGAGGTCGAAGGCCTGCTCGTCGGCGATCGCGTCCCAGTCGGCGAAGAAGGAGCGGGCGGCGGGGTCGGTGAAGACGTACCTGGTCAGGTTCGGGGTGTCGGTGTCGAGCAACCCGCAGGCGCCGAAGACGAGTTCGTAGCCCGGCGTGCGGGCGAGCACGTCGCCCAGGCGGTTGGTGACGGCGGCGATGCCCGGTTCGAGCAGGCGCAGTGTCTGCAGGACGCCCGGGCGGACTTCGCGGGAGGCCGGGGCGGGCCGGGGGTGGGCGCCGCACTCGCTGCCGGTGATCTTCACCAGGTAGCGCAGGTGGTTACGCTCCTCGGGGCCGAGGCTGAGGGCGTCGGCGAGCGCGTTCACGATCTGCACGGAGGGGTTGCGGTCCCGGCCCTGCTCGATCCGGGTCAGGTACTCGACGCTGATCCCGGCCCGGGCGGCCAGGTCGGAGCGGCGCAGCCCCGGTGAGCGGCGGCGGCCGCGCTCCGGCAGGCCCAGCTCGGTGGGCTGGATGCTGTCGCGCTTGGCGCGGATGAAGTCTCCCAGCGGTGTACCCATACCGGCGAGGATAGTTCGGGCCCGGCCGGGAGCAGGAGGGCTCAGCCTGGCCCTGCTGGGGCCAGCCTGAGCGCGGCCTGGTTGTGATCGCGCGGCGGCCGGAGAGTGGTGGGCATGGAGAACAACAACAAGCCCAAGCTGCTGGTCATCGTCGGAAGCGTCCGGGAAGGACGGTTCGGCCCGGTGGTGGCCGACTGGGTCGCCGGGCAGGCCGCGACGCACGGAGGGTTCGAGGTGGAGACGCTCGACCTGGCCGAGGTCGACCTCCCGCTGGCCCTGCCGGCCACCTCGCCGAAGTTCGCCGGCGACGCCTACCCCCGCCCGGCCGGGATGGCCCCGCTGACCGCCGCGCTGGAGAGCGCCGACGCGTTCGTGGTGGTCACGCCGGAGTACAACCACAGTTACCCCGCCTCGCTGAAGGCCGCCATCGACTGGCACTTCACCCAGTGGACGGCCAAGCCGGTGGCCTTCGTCAGCTACGGCGGCGGTGCGGGCGGGCGGCACGCCGTGCTGCACCTGGAGAACGTGCTGAACGAGCTGCACGCCGTGCCGATCCGCGACGGACTGGCCTTCCCGAACTACTGGACGGCCTGGCAGGACGGCCGCCCGGCCGACCAGGCCACCGAGGGGTACGCCAAGACCATGCTCGACCAGCTGACCTGGTGGGCGAACGCCCTGAAGGCGGCCCGGGAGAGCGTGCCCTACCCGGCCTGAGCGCGGGGCACCCCGGTCTCCTACGGTGGTGGCCTGGCCGGAGGGGAACGGGGGGCGTGGTGCTGGGCGGTTGGGGTGCGGCGGGGCTGCTGGGCGGGGTGGTGGCGGTCGGGGCCTCGGTGCAGCGGATGGCCGGGATCGGGTTCGCGCTGGTGGCCGCGCCCGGGCTGGTGCTGCTGGTGGGGGCCGGGCCCGGGGTGGTGCTGTCCAACTGTGCGGCCGGGGTGATCAGTGCGGTGGGGCTGGTCGGGGGCTGGCGGCAGGTCCGGGTGCGGGCGATGGCGCCGCTGGTGGTGGCGGCCGCGGCCTCCGTACCGCTCGGGTCCTGGGTGGCGGCACGCCTACCGGAGCCGGAACTGCTGGCCGTGATGGGCCTGTTGGTCACCGTGGCCGTGCTGTTGGTGATGTGGGGGGTGCGGGTCGCGGCGCTGCGCGGCGGGCGCGGGGCGCTGGCGGCCGGGGCGGTGAGCGGGTTCATGAACGCCGCCGCCGGGGTGGGCGGGCCCGCCGTGTCGCTGTACGCGGTGAACGCGGGCTGGACGGCCCGGGAGTTCGTGCCCAACGCGCAGTTCTACGGGGTGCTGGTCAACCTCTTCTCGCTCTTCGCCAAGGGCCTGCCCCGGCTGGACGGGCCGGAGTGGCTCTGCGTGTCGGCCGGGATCGCCGGTGGCGCGGTGGCCGGGCGGTGGCTGGCCGAGCGGGTACCGGACGGCCCCGCCCGGCGGGTCGTGCTCGGGCTGGCGCTGCTGGGCGGGCTGACCACCCTGGGCAAGGGGCTGCTCGCCCTTCAGTAGCCGCTGGGCCGGACCAGGCCGGTCTCGTACGCGAAGACGGCGGCCTGGGTGCGGTCGCGCAGGCCGAGCTTGACCAGCATCCGGCTGACGTGGGTCTTCACGGTCTGCTCGGCCACCAGCAGGGTGCCGGCGATCTCGGCGTTGGACAGGCCCTGGGCGATCAGGGCCAGCACCTCGGTCTCCCGCTCGGTGAGATCGCCGACCCGGGCGTGCAGCGGGGTGCGCGGCGAGCTGGTGGTACGGGAGAACTCGGCGATCAGCCGGCGGGTGACGCTGGGCGCCAGCAGTGCCTCCCCGGCGGCCACCACCCGGACGGCGTGCGCGAGTTCGGCGGCGGAGGCGTCCTTGAGCAGGAAGCCGGCGGCGCCCGCGCGCAGCGCCTCGTAGACGTACTCGTCCAGGTCGAAGGTGGTCAGGATGAGCACCTTGACGCTAGCGCCGGGCGGTTCGGTGATCCGCCTGGTCGCCTCGATACCGCCGAGCTCGGGCATCCGGATGTCCATCAGGACGACGTCGGGGGCGAGTTCGGCGGTCTTGGCGACGGCGTCCAGGCCGTCCACCGCCTGGCCGACCACCTCGATACCGGGCTCGGCCCCGAGCAGGACGGCGAAGCCCTGCCGGATCATGACCTGGTCGTCGGCGATCAGTACGCGGATGTCGGTCACGGGCCGTCCTTGGGAGCTGGGGTTTTGGTGAGCGTCGGGAGGAGAGCGGTGACCTGGTAACCGCCGTCCGGGGTGGGGCCGGTGGTGATTCTGCCGCCCAGCATGGCGGTGCGCTCGCGCATGCCCAGCAGGCCGTGGCCGGTACCGGAGGGCGGCGGGACCGGCCTGGTGGGAGCTGAGTTGGTGACGGAGATGGTCAAGTCAGTTGACAGGTAGTCGAGTTCGACGGTGACGCTGGAGCCGGGGGCGTGCCGCATGGCGTTGCTGAGCGCCTCCTGGACGATCCGGTACGCCGAGAGGTCGACCCCCGGGGGCAGCGGGCGGGCCTGGCCGATGGTCTCGGCGGTGATGCTGAGCCCGGCGCCGCGGACGGTGTCGACCAGGTCGGCGAGCCGGTCGAGGGTGGGCTGCGGGGCGTGCCGGGAGTTGTCCAGGGAGGCGTCCTCGGAGCGCAGCACGCCCAGCACGCGGCGTAGTTCGATCAGGGCGTCCACCGCGTTGGCCCGGATGTTCGCGAGGTTCTCCTTGAGCTCCTCGGAGGGCTGCTCGACCAGGTGGACGGCGACCTGGGCCTGCACCGAGATCACCGACATGTGGTGGGCGACCACGTCGTGCAGCTCGCGGGCGATCCGGGTGCGCTCCTCGAGCAGGGTGCGGCGGGCCTTCTCCTGGCCGGTCAGCTCCTCCTGCACCACCAGCTCCTGGCGGGCCTGCTGGCGTCCGCGCAGGGCGGTGCCGAGGGCGGCGGCCACGATCAGGGCGACCAGGCCGAACGGCTCCGCGCGCGGCCAGAACAGGTCGAACGCCACCGCGGGCAGCAGGTTGACCACCAGGACGGTCAACGCGGTGCGGAGCGGGACGAGCTGGGTGAGGAAGAAGATCAGGGCGGTCTGGAGGATCAGCTCCGGCGGCGTCCAGGGGTAGTAGCCGTCGAAGCCGCCACCGCCCCGGGCGAAGGTGGAGGCCACGATGATCATCAGCATGGCCACCCACCAGGCGGCGACCGGCCGGTAGAGCACCCAGACCACCGCGAGGGCGGCGGGCGCGGCCAGCAGGAGGCCGGAGGTCGGGCCGAGGAGGAATCTGAAGGCGTACCAGTTGGTGTTGACGACGCAGAGCAGGGTGGCGCCGATGATCAGCAGGACCAGGATGGCCGTGTGCCAGTCGCCACCGAGCCGGCGGCCGCGCAGCGGCGGGGCGAAGGCCGCGTCCCACAGGTCCTCGCGTACCCGGCCCGGCAGCGCGCGCAGCGCCGCGAGCGGACGGCTCATCAGACTCCCCCGGTCGGTCGGACGTTCGTCAAGATCCACTTTAGGCATGAGAGGTCGCCTCCGGCAGGGGGTGAGGGCGGGGAGAGGGGGAGTGGGGGGAGTCAGGCACGGGCACCACCGTCGACCGGGGTGGGACGGCGGCGGCCCGCGGGTGCTCGTACGGGTGGAAGGTGGCCCGGCAGGCGAGCAGGGCCAGGGCGAAGACCGGCAGCCAGGGGAGACGGGCGAGGGCCCAGCCGAGGCCGTCCGGGGTGGTGTGCAGGCCGGGGAGCGGGCCGCCCAGGCGCAGGGCGAGGGCGGTGACGGCCATCATCGCGGTC
Organism: Kitasatospora sp. NPDC002227; assembly: GCF_040296285.1. NCBI lineage: Bacteria > Bacillati > Actinomycetota > Actinomycetes > Kitasatosporales > Streptomycetaceae > Kitasatospora > Kitasatospora sp. NPDC002227. Next base: position 159,020 of record NZ_JBEOWY010000014.1, on the reverse strand, counting down.
TGGTGCCAGAGGAAGACGGTCATCGCGGAGAGGTTCACCAGGGCCACCGCGGCCCAGACGGCGGGCCGCCGGGTGAGGCGGCGCAGGGGGCCGAGCAGCAGGAGCGCCGCCCCGCACTGGGCCAGGCCGAAGGTCACGGCGGCGAGGGTGAGCGGTCCGAGGTTGGAGACGGCGGCGCCGGGCACGCCGACCATCGAGGCCGGGTAGCCGGCCCAGGCGACCAGGGCCGCCGTGGCGGCGGCGCCGCCGAGCAGCAGCGCCCAGCCGGTGGCCCGGCCGCGCAGCTCGCCGCGGGACCAAGCGGTGCCCAGGCAGTACGGCACCAGCCAGCCGGCCGCCTCGTTCAGGTACCCGAGTGCTTCGGGCGCGTTCCCGGCGAAGCGGGCGAGGTCGACCAGGGCGACCACGGCGAGCGGCCAGGCCGGGTGCAGGCGGGCCACCAGCGGGGTGGCGGCGGTCAGGGCGGCGAAGACCAGCAGGAACCAGAGCGGGGAGACGGCGAGCTTGGCGAGCGTGTGCACGGTGTCGCTGCCCGCGCCGGCGGCCAGCATGGTGGCCGCCGCGAGGGTCCAGACCACCAGCAGGGCGGCCACCGGGCGGAACAGCCGGGCGAGGCGGGCCCGCAGCCAGCCCCGGTAGCCGGTGCCGCGGGCGGTGGCGGCGCGGTGGCTCAGCCCGGCTGCCTGCCCGCCGCCCAGGAAGAACACCGCCAGGGTCTGGAACAGCCAGGAGACGGGGGCGAGCCCGGGCAGGTAGTGCAGCGGGCTGGCCACGTGCAGGGCGCCGCTGTCGGCGACCAGGGCCGTGACCAGCCAGTGGCCGAGGACGACGCCGAGGACGGCCAGGGCGCGCAGGGCGTCCAGGGTGCGGTCGCGGTCGGGCGGGGTGGCGGCCTCGATCCGGCGGATCAACTCGGGCATGGGAGGGCTCCGGAGGGGCGGGAGGAGGGGAAGGTCGGGAGGGAGGGCAGGCGAGCGCAGAGTGGGTGGTGCTGGGCGGGGTGGCCGGGGGCGCCGAGCGGCTGTGCCGGGGGCTCGGGAGAGGGAGCGGTGCCGCGAGCGGCCGGGGGCGCTGAGTTGGCCGTGCCGGGGTGGGCCGGGCTCAGGGGGTGGTGTCGGCGGCGCCGGTGACGATGCGGGCCAGGGCGGGGAGGGCCGGGGAGCCGGGGCGGAGGTAGTCGCTGTGGCCGCCGGGGCCGGCCGGGAAGATCCGTGCGCCGAACTCGGCCGAGACCGGGTCGGTGCCGAAGCCGACGGAGGTGAACAGGAGTGGCAGCCGCAGGTGCGGTACGGCGGCGATCCAGTCGCCCGCGCCGCGCCCGGCCCAGACGGTGGCGCCGGTGTGCAGGGCGCGGGCGTTCGGGACGCCGACGCCGGGGCTTCCGTACAGCACCAGGTCGCTGACGCCCGTCAGGCCGCTCGCGGCTCGGCCGCAGACCACCGAGCCGTAGGAGTGGCAGAGCAGGGCGATCCGGTCGGCGGGTGCGGCGGTGTGCAGGCCGGCCAGGAAGGCGTCGAGCGGGGGTGCGGCCCGCTCGGCCAGGGCGGCGGTGGTCTGCGCGGGGTCGAGGGTGCCGGGGGTGCGGTAGCCCAGCCAGGCGAGCACGGCGCTGTGGGTGCCGCGCAGTCGGTCGTTCAGGGCGGTGGCGCCCGAGCGCAGCCGGTCGTAGTGGTCGAGGCTGTTGTCCGCGCCGGGCACCAGGACGGCCAGCTGCCGGGCTGCCGCGAGGTCGCCGAAGACCTCCACGCTGCGCCCGCCGTCGCGGCCGTCGAAGAGCAGGAAGTGCCGGGCGGGGTCGGCCATCGTGCGCAGCGCGGCGGCCCGTGCGTGGTCGCCGTGCCCGGTGGCCGCCTGCTCGGCGGAGAGGATGTCGGCCCGGGTGGTGGCGTACCGCCCGGCCAGGGCCGGGGCGTCGAGCGGGCCGACGCCGGCGGGCGCGGTCGGTGCCGGGGCGGGGACGGCGCCGGGCCGGGCCGCTCCCGCGATCGGCAGGGCCACCGAGGCCGTGACGAGGGCGGCGCAGAGGGTACGGCGCAGCCGGCCGCTGCGGGCGGTCGGGCGGGGGCGGGACGCCATGGCGGCAGGTCCTTTCGGTCCGGGCTGGGTTTCCGGTACCGAAGGTAGGGAGCGGCCGTTGTGGTCGGCGTCCCGCGCGGGAGTGCTCTGCCGGGGTAGCTCTCAGGTATGACGAGGTTCGCGGGTCAGGCGGCGGAGCCGACCAGGAGGCCGGCCAGGAGCAGGACCAGGGAGGCCGCGCCGAGGGTCATGCCGTCGCTGATCCGGCGGTACTTGGTGGCGACCGAGCGGGCCAGGGCGGCGAGTTGGGCTATGTCGCGGTCCAGCGGGTCGGTGTCGGTGAGGTGGCCGCGGATCTGTTCGGGGGTGAGGGTGCCGCTCGCGAGGTCGACGAAGCTGTGCAGGCGCTCGGTCGGGCCGGAGGGCAGCCGGGGGCGGACCGCCGAGCCGAGCAGGGCCAGCGAGACGGTGGCGGCCAGGCAGCCGACCCAGAACAGGATCTGGCCGAACACCCCGTACTGGTACGGCTTGGTGGCCGCGGAGCTGACCGCGCTCGCGACGGCGCCGAGGGCGACGCCGAGGGCGGCCAGCAGCAGGCCGGCCTTCTGGTCGGCCCGGGTCAGCTCCTCCCTGGTCTCGGCGAGCAGGGTGCGGGCCAGGATCTGGGCGTTGTCGTTCTCGGACGGGCTGGTCATCCGGGCTCCTCGGCTGGGCGGTCGGCTGAACTGACGATCAGTAGGATGCCCGAGGTGCGCCGGTTCAGGCCGGTGCGGGGGTGCTGCGGCTGCTGCCGGGCGGCCAGCGGACGTCCACCGGCAGGCCGGCGGCGCGGGCCGCGCGGACCATGTCGGCGGTGCCGCCCGGGCGCTCGGCCCAGGCGCCGTCCCAGAGGGCCAGCAGGCGGTCGGCGCGGCTCAGCAGCACCTCGTTGGCGGCCCGGTAGGCGGCGGGGCCGGCCTGGGCGTGCGGCACGGCCACCACTTCGGCAGCGGCCCCGAGCAGCCGGTCGAAGGCCGGTGCGTAGTCCGCGCTCACCTGGGTGGCCCGGTAGTCGGCGGCCGGGACGACGGCCACCAGACGGCCGCCGAGCGCGAGGACGGCCTCGGCGAAGAGGGCGTCGGCGCCGGCGGCGAGGCAGGACAGACCGGTCAGCGGCGGGGCCTGCCCGCGCAGGTACTCGGTGACGGCGGCCCGCAGCCCGGGCAGGCTCGCCGGGCTCAGGTCGATGTGACCGGTCACGGCGATCGCCGTCATGGTGCTCCAGGCGTGCGGGGGGTGGCGGTCAGACCTCGTCCGGGCCGGTGAAGTCGGGGGAGCTGAAGCCTGGGCTGGAGAAGTCCGAGCCGGTGGCCTCGGGGCCCGGGCTGGTGAAACCCGGGCTGGAGTAGTGGGCGCTGGAGTAGCTGGGGCTGATGTAGCGGGGCCCCGCGGGTGTCGAAGGGCCCGGGCGGGCGGAGAGGGCGGGTTCGCCGGAGAGGTTGGCGCGCAGGTAGGGCAGCAGGGCCTGCTCGCGCAGGGCGGTCAGCCAGAGCAGCCGGGCCTGGGCGATGTCCTCGCGCAGCTGCGGGTCCTGTCCGTCGGGGGCGGCGGAGCCGTCCCGCAGGGCGGTGAGCAGCAGCCCGACGGTGCCGACCACCAGGGCCACGGCGCCGACGCCGATCAGCACCCAGCCCGCGGTGACCAGTGCCTGGCCCAGCGTGAAGTCGGGGTTGGCGGCCCGCAGCAGGTACCCGAGCAGCAGCAGGACGGCCGCCGCGGCCCAGGCCAGCACGGGGGTGAGCACGGTGAGCACGGGGAAGAGCCCGGCGCCGTCCTCGGAGCGCAGCCGCCCGGAGAGGCCGGGGGGTGGTTCGTCCGGCTGTCTCAGGGCGGCGCGCAGCCCGGCGTAGTGCCGGTGCTCGTCGGCCGCCCCGGCGGCGATCTCCTCGGCGGCGAGCAGTGCTTTGGTGTGCAGCTGCTCGGCGGTGAGGTGCGGCCCGGGCTGGCCCAGGGCGTCGAGGATGGCAGGGTCACGCAGTGCTTCGTCGAGGGTGCGCTCGAAGTCCGGGCGGTCCTCGGCTGGCAGGTGCGGGGTGTCTGTCATGGGTACCCCGTTCCGCTTGGTCACGGAGGTGGACGGTGGGGCCCGGCCGGGGCGGGTGGGGCGACGGCCGGGCGGGTGAGTTGATGGTAGGGGCGTCCGCCGACTCCGAGACAGTCGCTTTCCGGATTTTCAGTACCGTCAGCGGAAGGTCAGGGCCCGCTGACGGAAAGTCAGTACCGCGGGCGGGCCCCGACGCCGCGTCAGTTCAGTGGCAGCCGGGCCACCAGCAGGCGGCCCTCCATGGTCACGCCGCCGTCCATCGCGATGGCCAGCTCGTCCGCATAGATGTACGGACCGGGAACGTGCGGCGGGGTGCCGTCGTCCAGGTGGGTCGAGCCGGTGAGGTACGGGATCGGGCTGTGGCCGTGCACCACGCGCTGCCCGCCGTACGCGCCGAGCAGCTCGTGCACGGCCTGCGGGCCGGCGTCGCCGCGGAAGGCGAAGCGCTTGGTGAAGCGGCGGAAGCAGTCCCACCACTCGTCGGCGCCCTCCTCGGTGAGCAGGTGGTGGACGGCGTCGTTGACCTCGGTGATCGACTCGCCGTACTCGAGGTAGGCGGTGGTGTCGGAGTGCAGCAGCAGGTGGCCGTCCTCGAGGGCGAGGGCGGGCAGCCGGGAGAGCCAGCTGATGTGGTGGGTCTGCAGCCGTTCGAGGTCCTGCTGCTGGCCGCCGTTGAGCCGCCAGGCGGCCAGGAAGGAGGCGGTGCCGGCGGTGGACTGCACGGGCTCGTCGCCGTACTTGGCGGCGCCCAGGAAGAGCAGTTCGTGATTGCCCATCAGGGCCCGGCAGTAGCCCCCGGCGGCGGCGGCCTCGGCGGCCAGCTGCATCACCAGGTCGATCACGCCGATGCCGTCCGGGCCGCGGTCGGTGAAGTCGCCGAGGAACCAGACCCGGGAGCGCCCGGCGGCCCAGTGGCCCTCGGCGTCGATCAGGCCCTGCTGGTGCAGCGCGGCGAGCAGCTCGTCCAGGTAGCCGTGCACGTCGCCGACCACGTAGAGCGGGCCGGGGGCCTCGCCGGGCTCGGGCTGCGGGTACGGGAAGTTCAGCTCCTCGATCGGCTTGCCGAACTTGTCGAGCGGCGGGCCGAGCTCGATGGTCGGCGGGTCCTCGGCCGCGGGTGCCTGCGGGTGGACCGGCTCGCCGGGGTGTGCCTGCTGACTGGCCGTCGGCCAGTGCGCCTCGAGGAAGCGCGCGCCGCCGTAGCCGCTGGTGGTGGTGTAGCCGTACCCGGCCTCGGGCTCGAATCCGGGCTCTGGCTCGGGCTCGTAGTACGAGCCGTACGGGAGCACGTCGAGGTCCGGCTGGTGGCGGGGGCCTGAGTCGGGCAGTTCAGGCCCGGGGAAGCGGTCCTCGGGTGTCATTCGCCCATCATAGGAAGACCACTCTCCCGGCGTCCTCACCTGGTCGGTATCCAATCGTCGGGAGAGTCCTCGCGGGGCTGCGGTGGCGGGTGGTATCGCCCGGTCTGTCCGGACCTGGGGAGGTCTAGACCTCACCGGGCGAGCGGGGCGGGCTGATGGTGGTGCGGGGGCTGCGTGGCTGGGAGGAGGCCCGGACGATCAGCTCGGTGGGCATCAGGGTGCCCGGCGGCGGGCCCGTCCCGGCGGTGCGGAACCTGGGCGGGAAGAGCCGGCCGGTCGGTGCGTCGGGCACGGTCACCCCGGTGCCCGAGTCGACTCCCTCGATGGCGTCGATCAGCAGGTTGACGACGGTGGTGCCGATCCGGCGCGGCTTGAGCGACAGGGTGGTGATCGGCGGCTCGGTGGTGGCGTACACGTCGGACTCGCTGCAGCAGACGAGCAGCAGGTCGTCCGGCACCCGCAGGCCGTACCGGCGGGCGGCGGCCAGCAGGTCGGTGCCGTTGGGGTCGAACAGGCCGTACACCGCGTCCGGACGGTCCGGGCGGGCGAGCAGGCGGTCGGCGGCGACGGCGCCGGCGGCCGGGTCGTGGGCCGGGTAGGTCTCGTAGACCGGCTCCTGGCCGACCCGCTGGCACCAGCCGAGGTAGGCGTCGGTGGAGAGCCGGGTGTAGGTGTCGGTGGAGGTGCCGGTGAGCAGGCCGATCCGGCGGGCGCCGGCCTCGCTCAGGTGGTCGAGGATGCCGAGCACGGCGGCCTCGTGGTCGTTGTCGACCCAGGCGGTGACCGGGCAGTTGCCCGGCTTGCCGTCGCTGACCACCGGCACACCGGACCGGTACAGCTCGCTGACCAGCGGGTCCTGGTCGGGCGGGTCGATCACCACGGTGCCGTCCAGGGCGATGTTGCTCCAGACGTCGTGCCGTGACGAGGCGGGCAGCACCACCAGCGCGTACCCCCGGCTGAGCGCCGCACTGGTCGCGGCGCGCGCCATCTCGGCGAAGTAGGCGAACTCGGTGAAGGTGAACGGCTCCTCGCCGTACGTGGTGACGGTCAGGCCGATCAGCCCGGACCGGCCGGTGCGCAAGGTCCGGGCGGCGGCGGACGGGCGGTAGCCGAGGCGCTCCGCCACCTCGCGCACTCGGCTTCTGGTCTCGTCGGGCAGGCGGCCCTTGCCGTTCAGGGCGTCCGAGACCGTGGTGATCGACACTCCGGCGGCTGCTGCCACATCCCGGATGCCGGCCCGCTCCAGACGCCGCGAGGCGGTGGGTCGCCGACCGCTCTGGTTGGCTGCTGCTGTCATGGCGAACCGATCGTATGGCGCATGACGCCGCTCTGTGACCGGGGCGTCACTCGGCCGAGAAGAACCGTTTCTCCATGAGCCTGTCGCGTCGGGCCCCTTGGAAACCCGCTCCGTTTCGGCCTTCTTACCTCTGACATGTGCCATTGGAACCCGGCAGAATGGCTGATTGGCACCCCTGAACCGGACGAGCATCTCACCCCTACGGGTGAGAGCGGTCGGTATCGTTCGGGGCACCCGACCGGGGTGGTCACGGGTGCCGGGCACGTGCTCGGTGCGCCGGTGACCCCGGGCGTACGCAGAGCGCCTCAACGAGAACGACGAAGGAGTGCACCGTGAGTGGCACGGCAGCGCAGGCCCCCCGGCTCCGGCCGACCCTGGACGGCATCCCCACCTACAAGCCCGGCAAGCCCGCCAGCGCGGACTCGTACAAGCTCTCGTCCAACGAGAACCCGTACGAGCCGCTGCCGGGCGTGCTGGAGGCGGCCGTCGCCGCGGCGGGCTCGCTCAACCGCTACCCCGACATGGGCGCCACCGAGCTGACGGCCGAGCTGGCCGGGCGGTTCGGCGTGCCGGCCGAGCACATCGCACTGGGCACCGGCTCGGTGAGCGTGGCGCAGTCGCTGGTGCTCTCCACGGCGGGCCCGGGCGATGAGGTGATCTTCGCCTGGCGCTCCTTCGAGGCCTACCCGATCATCACCCAGGTCGCGGGCGCGACCCCGGTGCCGGTGCCGCTCACCTCGGGTGAGGCGCACGACCTGGACGCGATGCTGGCCGCGATCACCGAGCGCACCCGGCTGATCTTCGTCTGCAACCCGAACAACCCGACCGGTGTCGCGATCCACCGCGAGGAGCTGCTCCGCTTCCTGGACGCCGTCCCGGGCGACATCCTGGTCGTCCTGGACGAGGCGTACCGCGAGTTCATCCGCGACGAGCGGGTGCCGGACGGCATCGAGCTCTACCGCGACCGGCCGAACGTCTGCGTGCTGCGCACCTTCTCCAAGGCGTACGGCCTGGCCGGCCTGCGGGTCGGCTTCGCGATCGGGCACGAGCCGGTGGCCACCGCGCTGCGCAAGACCGCCATCCCGTTCGGCGTCAGCCAGCTCGCCCAGGACGCCGCCGTGGCCTCGCTGCGGGCGGAGGACGCGCTGCTGGTCCGCGTCGAGGCCCTGGTCGAGGAGCGCGCCCGGGTCGCCGCCGAGCTGGCCCGCCAGGGCTGGGAGCTCGCCGACTCGCAGGCCAACTTCGTCTGGCTGCGCCTGGGCGAGAAGACGATGGACTTCGCCGCCGCCTGCGGCGCGGCCGGCGTCGTGGTCCGCCCCTTCCCGGGCGAGGGCGTCCGGGTGACCATCGGCGAGGTCGCGGGCAACGACATCTTCCTCGCGACGGCGGAGGCCTTCCGCAAGGAGCTGTAGGACTGGACCGGTTGAGGGGCGCACCGGTCGGTGCGCCCCTCAACTGTTGGTGTGGCGGGGGCGCGGCGGTGGAAGGGAACCCGCGTCCCCCGTCGTCTGCGGAGAGCGGAGTCCGATGGAAACCGTGAAGTTCCTGCTGCCCGAGAGTCAGGCTCCCACCACCTGGTACAACGTGGTGCCGGATCTGCCGGGGGTGCTGCCGGCGATGCTGCATCCGGGGACGAAGGAGGCGGTGACGGCGGCGGATCTGGCGCCGTTGTTCCCCGAGGCGGTGGTGGAGCAGGAGTTGGGGGCGGGCCGGGAGGTGGAGATCCCGGGGGCGGTGCTCGAGGTGTACCGGCAGTGGCGGCCCAGTCCGCTGGTGCGGGCGCGGCGGCTGGAGCGGGAGTTGGGGACGCCGGCCCGGATCTACTTCAAGTACGAGGGGGTCAGCCCGACGGGGAGCCACAAGGCGAACACGGCGGTGCCGCAGGCGTACTACAACCGGCAGGCCGGGGTGCGGCGGCTGGTGACGGAGACCGGGGCCGGGCAGTGGGGGAGTTCACTGGCGATGGCCTGCTCGTACTTCGGGTTGGAGTGCGAGGTGTACATGGTGCGGGTCAGCTACGACCAGAAGCCGTACCGGCGGGGGCTGATCGAGACCTTCGGGGGGAGCGTGCACCCGAGCCCGAGCGGGCGGACGGCCGCCGGGCGGGCTGCGCTGGCGGCGGACCCGCAGGCCTCGGGGAGCCTCGGGCTGGCCATCTCGGAGGCGGTCGAGGTGGCGGCGGGCAGCGGCGGTGAGACCAAGTACGCGCTGGGCTCGGTGCTGAACCACGTGCTGCTGCACCAGACGGTGATCGGCCTGGAGGCGCTCCGGCAGTTCGAGCTCGCGGACGACTACCCGGACGTGGTGATCGGCGCGGCCGGCGGCGGGTCGAACTTCGGCGGCCTGGCCCTGCCGTTCCTGCGGGAGCAGTTCGCCGGCGGGCGGCGCCTTCGCGCGCTCGCGGTGGAGCCGACGGCCTGCCCGTCGCTGACCGAGGGGCGGTACGAGTACGACTTCGGGGACAGCGCGGGCATGACGCCGCTGGTCAAGATGCACACGCTGGGGCGCGACTTCGTGCCGCCGCGGATCCACGCGGGCGGGCTGCGCTACCACGGCATGTCCCCGGTGATCAGCCATCTGAAGGAGCAGGGGGTGGTGACGGCCCGGGCGGTCGGGCAGCGGGAGTGCTTCGAGGCGGGGGTGCGGTTCGCCCGCTGCGAGGGGGTGGTGCCGGCGCCGGAGTCGGCGCACGCGGTGAAGGCCGCGATCGACGAGGCGCTGGAGTGCCGGGAGACCGGGGAGGAGCGGGTGATCCTGTTCTCGCTGAGCGGGCACGGGCACTTCGACATGCAGGCGTACCTGGACCACTTCGCGGAGGAGCAGGAGTAGCCCCCGTCTGAGGATGTACATCCGGATGTGCTGGGAACTCGCTGGGAGCCTGATCAAGGGTTTCCCAGCGGGAGGTAGACAGCTGGGTGCACGGGCCCGGGTCTGTCAACAAATGTCCGGATCGCTGGGGTCAGGTTCCTCCCAGGCAGGGCTCAGGGGTTGGCAAGAGCGGCGGGCCAGGCTTTGGCGTCATGAAGGTGCTCCCGCGACGGCGTGGTGCCGTCCTAGTCAACTCCGCGCTCGGCGTGGCCCTGCTGGCTGCGGCGGCGCTCGCGTACACCACCCTTGACAGCAGCCAGAGTTCGGCGGCCGGCCGGACCCAGGCCCGGACGGCGACGGTGGCCAAGGGCACCGTCCTGGCCACGGTGTCCGGGTCCGGCACGCTCACCTCGCCCAGCGACAGCGGGCAGGACTTCGTCACCGGCGGCAAGCTCGCCTCGGTCAAGGTCGCGGTCGGTGACACGGTGAAGAAGGGCCAGGTGCTCGCCACCGTCGACACCACCGACGCCCAGCAGCAGGTCAACGCCGCGCAGTCGGCGCTCAACACCGCCGACGCCAACCTCACCAAGGCCGAGGCCGGGGTGACCACGACCACCACCCAGCAGCTCCCGGGCACCGGAAGCACCGGCAGCGGCAGTGGCACCGGCAGTGGCGGCGGAGGCCGCGGCGGCCAGCAGGCCACGCCCGCGCCGCAGACCACCACGATCACCACCACCAAGGTGGACGACGCCCAGGTGGCCCAGGCCCAGCAGCAGGTGGACACCGCCAAGACCTCGCTCGCCAACGCCCAGACGGCGCTGGCCGGCACCACCCTGTTCGCCTCCGCGGACGGCACGGTGGCCTCGATCTCCGGCAAGGTCGGCGACACCGTCGGTGCCACCTCGGCCGGCTCCGGCGGCGGCAACTCGAAGACCGGCGGCGGTAGTTCGAACAGCAGCAGCAGTTCGTCCAGCAGCGCGCCGAGCGGCTTCATCGTGCTCACCAACCCGAGCGGGATGCAGGTCAGCGCCTCCTTCTCGGAGCTGGACTCGCTCAAGCTGAAGAAGGGCGAGGCGGCCACCGTCACGCTCAACGCGCAGTCCGACACCGTCCTCAACGCGACCGTGCTGTCGGTCAGTTCGCTGCCGACCACGAGCGGTGGCGGCAGTGGCGCGAGCAGCGCGGTGCAGTACGGCGCGCTGCTGCAGATCAGCGGTGACACCAGCAAGCTGCGCACCGGCCTGAGCGCCACCATCTCGGTCACCACCGGTGAGGCCGACAACGCCCTCTCGGTGCCGACGGCCGCCCTCCAGGGCACCGGCTCCACCCGGACGGCCACCCTGGTGCACGACGACGGCACCACCGAGCGGGTGGACGTCACCGTCGGCATCGAGGGCGACGCCACCGTGCAGGTGGTCTCCGGCCTGGCGGCGGGCGACAAGGTGCAGCTCACCGCGACCACGGCGGGCACCGGCAACGGCTTCCCCGGCGGCGGCTTCCCCGGGCTGACCGGCGGGGCCGGCGGCTTCGGCGGCGGTACGGGCCGCGGTGGTGCGGGCGGCGCGGGCGGTGGCGGCGGTGGCCGCAGCGGCGGCAGCGGTGGCGGCGGCGGAGGCCGGGGCTGATGCCGGGCCTGCAGCCGCCTCCCGTCATCCAGATCCGCCAGGTCACCAAGGCGTACGGGCACGGGGACGCCACGGTGCACGCGCTGCGCGGCCCGGCCGATCCGGCCACCGGGGCCCCGCTGGGCGTCACGCTGGACATCGAGCAGGGCGACTTCGTCGCGGTGATGGGCAGCTCGGGCTCCGGCAAGTCGACCCTGATGAACATCCTGGGCTGCCTGGACGTGCCGAGCTCCGGCCGGTACCTGCTGGACGGCATCGACGTGGGCCACCTGGACGAGAGCCAGCTCTCGCTGGTGCGCAACCGCAAGATCGGCTTCATCTTCCAGTCCTTCAACCTGGTGCCGCGCACCACGGCGCTGGCCCAGGTCGAGCTGCCGCTCGCCTACGCGGGCGTGCGCGCCGCCGAGCGGCGCCAGCGGGCGCTGGCCGCGCTGGAGCTGGTCGGGCTGGCCGACCGGGCCGGCCACAAGCCCAACGAGCTCTCCGGCGGGCAGCAGCAACGCGTCGCCGTGGCACGGGCGTTGGTCACCGCCCCGGCGATGCTGCTGGCCGACGAGCCGACCGGCAACCTGGACAGCCGCTCCACCGAGGAGGTGCTGTCGATCATCGACCGCCTCAACGCGACCGGCCGCACCGTGGTGCTGATCACCCATGAGGACGAAGTCGCCCACCACGCCAAGCGGGTGATCCGCCTGGTGGACGGCGCGGTCATCCAGGACGTCCGGCAGGCACCCGTGCAGGGCCCGCCGCCCGCGCTGAGGGCCTATGACCTCGATGGGGTGCGCGCGTGATCCTCTGGCAGATGCTCCGCTTCGCCCTCGGCGGGCTGGCGGCCAACAAGGTGCGCTCGGCGCTCACCATGCTCGGTGTGCTGATCGGCGTCGCCTCGGTGATCCTGCTGCTCGCCGTCGGCAACGGCTCCTCCACCGCGGTGAAGAACTCGATCACCTCGCTGGGCACCAACTCGCTCACCGTGTCGTCCAGCTCGCTGCGTGGTACCGGCGCCGTGGCGAAGAAGCTCACGGTGGCCGACGCCAAGGCGCTGGCCACCGCCGCCGACTCGCCCTCGATCAAGTCGGTCGCCCCGGTGGTCACCACCTCGGCCACCGCGCTGTACGGCAACATCTCGTACACCCCCGGCCAGGTGGTCGGCACCTACCCGGCGTACTTCGAGACCGCCAACCAGAAGGTCACCAAGGGCGACTACTTCAGCAACGACGACGTGCTGAACTCCCGCAAGGTGGCCGTGATCGGCTCCACCACGGCCTCGCAGCTGTTCGACACCGCGGACCCGGTGGGCAAGAAGATCGTGCTGGGCGGCACGCCGTTCACCGTGGTCGGGGTGCTGCAGACCAAGGGCAGCACCGGCTTCAACGACCCGGACGACGTGGTGATCGCGCCGCTGCCCACCGTGCAGAACGCCTTCACCGGCTTCGGCTCGGTCAACCAGATCCTGGTGCAGGCCAGTTCGGCCGACACCACGACGGCGGCGCAGAGCGACATCACCCGGGTGCTGATGGGCACCCACGCGATCGCCGACCCGACCAAGCTGGACTTCCGGGTCAGCAACCAGGCCTCGCTGCTGACCGCCCGGGAGAGCACCACCAAGACCTTCACGGTGCTGCTCGGCGCGGTGGCCGCGATCTCGCTGCTGGTCGGCGGGATCGGCATCACCAACATCATGCTGGTCACCGTCACCGAGCGGACCAGGGAGATCGGCATCCGCAAGGCGCTCGGCGCCCCCAAAGGCGTGATCCTCGGGCAGTTCCTGACCGAGTCCACCCTGCTCTCGGTGATCGGCGCCGGGCTCGGGGTGCTCGCCGGGATCGCCGGATCGCACTTCAGCATCGTCGGCATCAAGCCGGTGGTCATCCCGGAGTCCGTGCTCGGTGCCTTCGCCATCGCGGTGGCCATCGGGCTGTTCTTCGGCAGCTACCCCGCCAACCGGGCCGCCTCGCTGCGCCCGATCGAAGCCCTCCGGCACGAGTAGGAGCACCCGTCATGTCCGCCGAACACGACCCCAAGAAGCTGGAGCTGCTGGCCACCGCGCCGGACGCCCGCGACATCAGCGCCGAGCTGGCCGCGCCGCCGCGCCGCAAGCTGCCCTGGCTCACCCTCGCCCTGGCCGGAGCCGTGCTCGCCACGGTCTCCTTCGCCGGCGGCGTCTGGTACGAGCAGGGCAACGGCAAGAGCGGCACCGGCAACGTCCGGGCCTCCGGCCAGGGGCGGCAGGGCGGCCAGGGCGGCTACGGAGGTCAGGGCGGCTACGGCCAGGGCGGCACCCGCCGGCAGGGTGGCGGCCAGGGCCAGGGCCAGGGCGGCTTCACCCGCGGCACGGTCAAGTCGGTGGACGGCACCACCGTCTACCTGACCGACGCCAACGGCAACACCGTGAAGGTCTCCACCGGCGACCAGACCAAGGTGCAGCTCAACAAGGAGGGCAAGGTCACCGACCTGCAGCCCGACCAGAGCGTGACGGTGGTCGGCACCCCCGACGCCAACGGCGGCCTCGACGCCAGCCAGCTGATGGAGGGCGCAGCCGGCGGGTTCGGCGGCGGCTTCGGCGGCCGCGGCGGTGGCGGTGGCCAGCAGGGCGGCGGTCAGCAGGCGGGCGGCCAGCCGCAGGGCTGACGCCCCGTCGACGAGCTGCGGACGGTCGGCCGCCCCGGGCCGACCGTCCGCGTACGTGCGCTCCGGGCGAAGTACTTGTTCCGCGTACGCCCGTTGATGGCGGGGCCGGGGGGTCTTCCACTACTGTCCCGCCTGGCAGGATTTGAAGATCAACGGGGGATTTCGTGTCGGACCAGAATCCGGCCCGCAGGAGCGGCGGCTCGGCCGCGCTCGGCTGGGCGCTCACCATCGTCTGCAACATCGTCGCCCCGGTGGTGACGTACGGTCAGCTCACCGACCACGGGTACGGCGAGTTCACCGCGCTGCTCGCCTCGGCCGTCTGGCCGGTGATCGACCTGCTGATCTACCTGGCCTGGCACCGCAAGGTCGACGAGTTCGCCGTGATCAGCCTGGTCTTCCTGGTGCTGACCATCGTGGTCTCGCTGGCCGGCCCGCACGACGCGCACCTGCTGCTGGTGAAGGACTCCTTCGTCACCGGCCTGTTCGGGGTGGTCTGCCTGGCCACCCTCGCCGCGCCCCGGCCGCTGATGTTCTACTTCGGCCGAAAGTTCGCCACCGACGGCACGAAGGAGGGCGCCGAGCGGTGGAACTCGCTCTGGCAGTACCCCACCTTCCGCACCGTCCAGCGCAACCTCACCCTCGGCTGGGGCCTGGCGTACCTCGCGGAGGCGGCCCTGCGGATCGCCCTCTCGTACCGCCTCTCCACCTCCGCGATGGTGACCTTGAACTCGGTGCTCAGCTACGGGGTGACCGGTCTGCTGGTGCTGTGGACGGTGCTCTACGCCAAGCGCGCCCGGGCCAAGGGGGCCGCGGCCACCGCGGCCGCCGCCGCAGCTCAGGCGGCCTGATCCGCTGCCGTCCGGTGGCAAGACCTTGATGCACCTGTGACCGGTTAATAGCCTCTTCATCAACCCGGCATAGCTTCTGCGGGCTATCGTCCTTCGATGATGGGAAACGAACGACCGGGAGGCGGTAAGCCGTGCAAGGGATGGTGTCGGGCGGCGCGCAGACGGCGGGCGGCGCAGTGAGCGGCGCCCAGGGCGGCGAGGCCTTCCTGCTGGTCGTCGACGATGAGCCGAACATCCGGGAGCTGCTGGCCGCCTCGCTGCGCTTCTCCGGCTTCAGGGTGGCCTCCGCCGCCACCGGCGAGGAGGCCCTCGCGGCGGTGGCCACCGAGCGGCCCGACCTGGTGGTACTCGACGTGATGCTGCCCGACCTGGACGGCTTCACCGTGGTGGAGCGGCTGCGCGAGCAGACCCAGTGGCCGCACGCCGCCGAGCACGTGCCGGTGCTGCTGCTCACCGCCAAGGACGGCACCGGCGACAAGGTGCAGGGCCTGGCGGCCGGCGCGGACGACTACGTGACCAAGCCGTTCAGCCTCGAGGAGCTGATCGCCCGGATCCGGGCGATCCTGCGCCGGGCGGGCGGCCCGGCCGAGGACGGCCGCCTGGTGGTGGCCGACCTCACCCTCGACCCGCTGGCCCACGAGGTGACCAGGGCCGAGCGCCCGGTGGCGCTCTCGCCCACCGAGTTCAAGCTGCTGCACTACCTGATGGCCAACGTCGGCCGGGTGGTCTCCAAGGCGCAGATCCTCGACCACGTCTGGGCGTACGACTTCGGCGGTGACCTCTCGATCGTCGAGTCCTACATCTCCTACCTGCGCCGCAAGCTCGACTCCGGCCCGGCGCACGGCCCCAAGCTGATCCACACGGTGCGCGGCATCGGCTACGCGCTGCGGCGCCCGCCGCAGGGCTGACCAGGTGCGCCTGCTCCGCCGGGTCTCCCTCCGGCGCCTCTCCCCCGCCCGGCTCTCGCTGCGCGCCCGGCTGCTGGTGCTGGCCCTGGCGCTGGTGACCACCGGGCTCGGGGTGAGCGACCTGGTGGTGGCCAGCACCGTGCGCACCCAGCTGGTGCAGCAGACCGACGACCAGCTGAAGCGGTTCGCCACCCAGCTCTCGCACCGGGCGCCGGGTGCCAGCCGCACCCCGGGGCAGGGGCCGAACGTCCGGCGGCTCGGGCAGATGCTGCCCAGCCAGTACCTGGTGGACTACCTGGACGTGGACGGCCGGGTGCAGCAGACCCTGCGGCAGCCGGCCGAGGCCGATCCGGGGCCCGATCTGGACGATCTCACCCCCGCCCAGCTGGTCGCCAAGGTGGGCGGCGCCTTCACCCTGCCCAACGAGCGGCGGGACGTCCACTGGCGGGTGGTGGTGCTGCCGATGCAGCGCTCGGACTTCGCCGTGTCCGGCGTGCCGGGCTATCTGCTGGCCGCGGTCTCGCTGGACGACGTGGACTCCACGGTGGCCCAGCTGCGCACCGCCTTCCAGGTCATCGGCGGCTCGGTGCTGGTGCTGATCGCGGGCCTCGGCTTCTTCGCGGTGCGCGCCGGGCTGCGGCCGCTGGCCCGGATCGGGCAGGACGCCGAGCTGATCGCCGCCGGCCGGCTCTCGCACCGGATGCCCGACCTGGACCCGCGCACCGAGGTCGGCCGGCTGTCGGCCTCGCTCAACGAGATGCTCACCCAGATCGAGGCCGCGTTCGCCGCCCGGGCGGAGTCGGAGGCGCGGATGCGGCGGTTCGTCGCGGACGCCTCGCACGAGCTGCGCACGCCGCTGGCCGGCATCCGGGGCTTCGCGGAGCTGTACCGGATGGGCGCGCTGGCCGGGCCCGCCGAGGTGGAGCGGACCATGCAGCGGATCGAGAGCGAGGCCGTCCGGATGGGCGGTCTGGTGGAGGACCTGCTGACCCTCGCCCGCCTGGACGAGGAGCGCCCGCTCGACCTGGCCCCGATGGACCTGCGGACCCTGGCCGCCGACGCGCTGCACGACATCACCGCGCTCGACCCAGGGCGGCCGGTCGCGCTGACCGGACCGCTCGGTACGGGGGCGCCGCAGGCCGCGCCGGTGCTCGGTGACGAAGCCCGGCTGCGCCAGGTGGTCACCAACCTGGTCGGCAACGCCGTCAAGCACACCCCCTCGGGCACCGCCGTCCGGATCGGGGTGGGCATGTCCCCGGCCGGCTGCCTCCTGGAGGTCGCCGACTCCGGCCCCGGCCTCACCCCCGAGCAGGCCGCCCGGGTCTTCGACCGCTTCTACCGGGTCGACCCCTCCCGCAGCCGCCTCGAGGGCCGCGGCGGCGCCGGCCTGGGCCTCGCGATCGCCGCCGCCCTGGCCCACGCCCACGGCGGCACCCTGACCCTCGACTCCACCCCCGGCGAGGGCGCGGCCTTCCGCCTGCTCATCCCCCAGGCCCGTCCGGCCCTGGGCTGAGGGCCGTCCGGCCCTGGGGCCGGACGGTCTCCTTATCTACGCTCTTCCTGAGTCGGAGCCGCTACACCTGCTCTGACCTGCGAATTCATCGATCTGTTCGAATGCTCCACCCCCCGCCGTCCTGGTGTGCCGGGGGGTGGTGTTCAATGCCCTTGTGAACGTGTTCACGTTCACAAGCGGGCAAGCGTGTGGGTTTTTGATCTTTCCGCATGCTAAGGATGCTTATGTCCTATTTGCGGCACAGTGAAGAGAGGGCGCAGTGGAGCTAGCAGTCGCTCACGAGACCATCGCGAGATGGCAGTTCGGCATCACCACGGTCTACCACTTCCTCTTCGTCCCGCTGACGATCAGTCTGGCCGCCATCGTGGCCGGACTGGAGACCGCCTGGGTGCGGACGGGCAAGGAGAAGTACTTCCACGCCACCAAGTTCTGGGGCAAGCTCTTCCTGATCAACATCGCGATGGGTGTCGTCACCGGCATCGTCCAGGAGTTCCAGTTCGGCATGAACTGGTCGGACTACTCGCGGTTCGTCGGCGACGTCTTCGGGGCGCCGCTGGCGATGGAGGCGCTGATCGCGTTCTTCTTCGAGTCCACCTTCATCGGCCTGTGGATCTTCGGCTGGGACAGGCTGCCGAAGAAGATCCACTGCGCCTGCATCTGGATGGTGGCGATCGGCACGGTGCTGTCGGCCTACTTCATCCTGGCGGCCAACTCCTGGATGCAGCACCCGGTCGGCTACACCGTCGACCCGGCCACCAAGAAGGCCCAGCTCACCGACATCGGCGCGGTGCTCTTCCAGAACACCACCCTGGTGCAGGTCTTCCACACCCTGACCGCCTCCTTCCTGACCGGCGCCGCCTTCATGGTCGGCATCGCCTCGCTGCACCTGTGGCGGGCCAAGCGCTCCGGCTCGGCGGACCGGAAGAAGACCGCCTCGATGCTCACCTCGCTGCGGGTCGGCCTGGCCGTCGCCAGCATCGCGGGCCTCGGCGTGGCGATCAGCGGTGACACCCTCGGCAAGGTCATGTTCGAGCAGCAGCCGATGAAGATGGCCGCCGCCGAGGCGCTCTGGGACACCCAGGCCCCCGCGCCGTTCTCGATCTTCGCCGTCGGCGACGTCAACAAGGGCCACAACTCGGTCGAGCTGGAGATCCCCGGGATACTGTCCTTCCTCGCCCACAGCGACTTCTCCTCCTCGGTGCCCGGCATCAACGACACCGCCGCCGCCGAGGCCGCCAAGTACGGCGGGCAGCCGATCGACTACATCCCCAACATCTTCGTGACGTACTGGGGCTTCCGGCTCATGATCGGCTTCGGGATGACCTCCTTCGTCGCCGCGCTGATCGGCCTGTGGACCACCCGGCGGAAGTTCTGGCTGGCGCCCGAGCACCGGGCCGGCGAGGACGGCATCCCGAAGCTGATGCTCACCAAGAACCGCGAGATGAGCCTCTTCTTCACCAGGTGGAGCTGGCGGATCGGCATCCTCACCATGGGCTTCCCGCTGATCGCCAACAGCTTCGGCTGGATCTTCACCGAGATGGGCCGCCAGCCCTGGGCCGTCTTCGGCCTGATGAAGACCGCCAACGCCGTCTCGCCGAACGTCAGCGTCACCACCCAGGTGATCGCGCTGTCCACCTTCACCGCGCTCTACGCGATCCTCGCGGTGGTCGAGGTGCGGCTGCTGGCCAAGTACGCGAACGCCGGCCCCAACACCGCCGAGCAGCCCCCGGCCAAGGACCCGACGCTGCGCGGTCCGTCCTCCGGGGAGGACGCCGACAAGCCCCTCGCCTTCGCCTACTGACGGGGACTCACGATGCAACTCCACGACGTCTGGTTCGTCCTGATCGCCGTCCTCTGGACCGGCTACTTCTTCCTCGAAGGCTTCGACTTCGGCATCGGCGTGCTCACCAAGCTGCTGGCCCGGGGCACCGCCGAGCGCCGCGTGCTGATCAACACCATCGGCCCGGTCTGGGACGGCAACGAAGTCTGGCTGCTCACCGCCGGCGGCGCCACCTTCGCGGCCTTCCCGGACTGGTACGCGACGCTGTTCAGCGGCTTCTACCTGCCGCTGCTGATGATCCTGGTCTGCCTGATCGTGCGCGGCGTGGCCTTCGAGTACCGGGCCAAGCGGGACGGCGAGCGCTGGCAGCGGAACTGGGAAGAGGCCATCTTCTGGACCTCCCTGCTGCCCGCCTTCCTGTGGGGCGTGGCCTTCGCCAACATCGTGCACGGCGTGGACATCGACGCCGAGAAGAACTACGTCGGCGGCTTCTGGGACCTGCTGAACCCGTACGCGATCCTCGGCGGGCTGGTCACCCTGACGCTGTTCACCTTCCACGGCGCCGTCTTCGCCTCGCTCAAGACCGCCGGTGACATCCGGCTCCGGGCCCGGGTCGTGGCCCGTCAACTCGGGCTGGTCACCGCCGTGTTCGCGCTGGTCTTCCTGATCTGGACCCAGGCCCACCAGGGCGAGGGCTGGAGCCTGGCCGCGCTGGCCGTCGCGGTGCTCGCGCTGGTCGGCGCGCTGGTGGCCAACCAACTCGGCCGGGAGGGCTGGGCCTTCACCCTCTCCGGGCTGACCATCGTGGCCGCCGTCGCGATGCTCTTCCTGGCGCTCTTCCCGGACGTGATGCCCTCCACGCTCAACCCGGACTGGTCGCTGACCGCCGCCAACGCCGCCTCCTCGCCGTACACGCTGAAGCTGATGACCGTCGTCGCGGCGGTCTTCACCCCGATCGTGCTGCTCTACCAGGGCTGGACGTACTGGGTGTTCCGGCGCCGGATCGGTGTGCAGCACATTCCCGCCGCTCCCACGGGCCACTGATGAAGCCCGTCGACCCGAGACTGCTCCGCCACGCGCGGGCCACCCGGGGCTTCCTCGCCGCGTCCGTCCTGCTCGGCGGGGCGGGCGCGGTGCTGGTGGTGGCGCAGGCCTCGCTGATCGCGGAGATCGTGATGCGGGCCTTCCAGCGGGCTTCCTACGACCTGGCGCCGCTGCTGGTGGGCCTGGCCGCGGTGGCGCTCGGCCGGGCGCTGGTGGCCTGGCTCACCGAGCTGGCGGCGCACCGCTCGGTGGCCCGGGTGAAGTCCGAGCTGCGCGGGCGGCTGCTCGAGCACGCCACCGCGCTCGGGCCGCTGTCGGTCACCCGGACCGGGGAGCTCACCACCTTGGCCACCCGGGGTGTGGACGCGCTGGACGACTACTTCGCCCGCTACCTCCCGCAGCTCGCGCTCGCCGTGGTGGTGCCGGTCGTGCTGCTGGCCCGGATCGCCGGGGCCGACTGGGAGTCGGCCGCGATCATCGCGGGCACGCTGCCGCTGATCCCGCTGTTCATGATCCTGATCGGCCTGGCCACCCAGAGCCGGATGGACCGCCAGTGGCGCACCCTGGGCCGGCTCTCCCACCACTTCCTGGACGTGGTCGCCGGGCTGCCCACCCTCAAGGTCTTCAACCGCGCCAAGGCCCAGGCCGCCACCATCGCGCGGATCACCGACGACTACCGCCGGGCGACGCTGCGCACGCTGCGGATCGCCTTCGTCTCCTCCTTCGCGCTGGAGCTGCTGGCCACCCTCTCGGTCGCCCTGGTCGCGGTCTCGATCGGGTTCCGGCTGGTGGGCG
This sequence comes from Kitasatospora sp. NPDC002227, assembly GCF_040296285.1. Taxonomy (NCBI): domain Bacteria; kingdom Bacillati; phylum Actinomycetota; class Actinomycetes; order Kitasatosporales; family Streptomycetaceae; genus Kitasatospora; species Kitasatospora sp. NPDC002227. Next base: position 138,311 of record NZ_JBEOWY010000014.1, on the reverse strand, counting down.
GCTCGCTCTCGCTCGAGACGGGGCTGCTGGTGCTCGTCCTCGCGCCCGAGGTGTATCTGCCGCTGCGGCAGGTCGGGGCGCTGTACCACTCGAGTGTGGAGGGGCTGAGCGCGGCGGAGCGGATCTTCGAGGTGCTCGAGACCCCGCTGCCCGCGGCCGGGTCCGTGCCGGCGCCTGCGCTGGTGGGGGCCGCGCTGGAGATCGACGGGCTGACGGTGCTTCGGCCGGGGCGGTCCGTACCCGCGCTGGAGGGGTTCTCGATGCGGCTGGAACCGGGGCGCACCACGGCCCTGACCGGCCCGAGCGGGGCCGGCAAGTCGACTCTGCTCTCCGTACTGCTCGGCTTCACGACTCCTACCGAGGGCCAGGTGCGGGTGGTCACGGCGGACGGTTCCCACGACCTCGCCTCGCTGGACCTCGACTCCTGGCGGCGGCAGATCGCCTGGGTGCCGCAGCACCCGCACCTGTTCGCCGGTACGGTCGCCGAGAACGTCCGGCTGGCCCGGCCGGAGGCCACCGACGCGGACGTGCTGGCCGCACTGGCCGCCGCCCACGCCACCGACTTCGCCTCCCTCGACCTCCGACTCGGCGAGGGCGGCAGCGGCCTCTCGGCCGGCCAGCGCCAACGCCTCGCCCTGGCCCGCGCCCTCCTCACCGACCGCCCGCTCGTCCTCCTCGACGAGCCCACCGCCAATCTGGACGGCGCCAGCGAGGCCGCAGTCGTCGAAGCCGTCCGAGCACTCGCCGGCCGCACCGTCCTGCTGGTCGCCCACCGTCCGGCGCTTCTCGTTGCCGCAGACATCCAGTTGCACTGTTCAGGGGCGCGGGGAACGGCGCGGCCGGCCCGGGAACCTGCCGGATCGGCGCACAGTGAGCCAGTTGCACCGTCCCAAGGGCGCGAGGAACTGAGCGAAGCAGTGGGCCGCAGGCCGGTGGGTGGCTGGTCGCGCAGTTCCTCGCGCCCCTGCGGGGCGCGTCCGGCGCTTGCTCTGCCGATCCTGCTCGGCTCCCTCGCGCTGGGCTGCGCCGTCGCGCTGCTCGCCACCTCCGGGTGGCTGATCTCGTACGCGTCCCAGATGCCGCCGGTGCTGTACCTGATGATGGCCGTCACCTCGGTGCGGGCGTTCGGGATCGGGCGGAGTGTGTTCCGGTACGCCGAGCGGCTGGTGTCGCACGACCGGGTGCTGCGTGCGCTCGGCGGGGTCCGGACCGCCGTCTACCGGCGGTTGGAGCGGCTGGCGCCGGCCGGGTTGCCGGCGTTCCGGCGGGGGGATCTGCTCTCCCGGCTGGTGGCGGATGTGGACTCCGTGCAGGATCACCACCTGCGCTGGCGGCTGCCCGCCGCCGTCGCGGTCGTGGTCTCGCTGGGTTCTGCGGCTGCGCTGGCCGCCTTCTCCCCGCTCGCCGGGGTGGTGCTGGCGCTCGGTCTGCTGCTGGCCGGTGCGGCCGTGCCGGCCCTCGCGGTACGGCTGTCGGGGCGGACCGAGCGTCAGCAGGCCCCGGCTCGTGGGGAGTTGGCCACCGCGGTGGTGGACACCCTGACCGGTACCGCCGAGCTCACCGTGGCCGGTGCGCTGCCGGCCCGCCTCGCCGCCACCCGCCGGGCGGACGGCGTGCTGACGGCGCTGGCCGCCCGCTCCGCGGGCACGGCCGCGCTGGCCGCCGGGCTGATCGCGCTGGTCACCGGCCTCACCGTGGCCGGTGCGGCGGCGGTCGGGGTGCACGAGGTGCGGGTCGGTGCGCTGCCGGGGGTCTGCCTGGCACTGGTGGTGCTGCTGCCGTTGGCCGCGTTCGAGGCGGTGGCCGGGATGCCCACCGCCGTCCGGGAGCGCGAGCGCAGCCGGGCGGCGCAGGCCCGGCTGGCCGAGCTGCTGGCGGCCGAGCCGCCGGTGGCCGAGCCGGAGGTGCCGGTGGTTCCCGAGCACAGTCTCCCGGTGACGGTCCGGGGGCTGACCGCGCGCTGGCCCGGGCAGGCGGTGGACGCCCTGTCCGGGGTGGACCTCGACCTCACGCCGGGCAGGCGGATCGCGGTGGTCGGGCCGTCCGGTTCGGGCAAGTCCACGCTGGCCCAGGTGCTGCTGCGGTTCCTGGAGCAGCGCGCCGGAAGCGTCACCTTCGGCCTTTCTCCACAGGCTGTGGACAGTCGCGCGATGGACGGCGACGAGGTGCGGCGGATCATCGGCCTGTGTGCCCAGGACGCCCACGTCTTCGACAGCTCGCTGCGGGAGAACCTCCGGCTGGCCCGGCCGGAGGCCGGTGAGGCCGAGCTGCGTGCGGCGCTCGGCCGGGCCCGGCTGCTCGACTGGGTGGACACCCTCCCGGAGGGCCTGGACACCATGGTCGGCGAGCACGGCGCCCGGCTCTCCGGCGGCCAGCGCCAGCGCCTCGCGCTGGCCCGCGTGCTGCTCGCCGACTTCCCCGTACTGGTGCTCGACGAGCCCGCCGAGCACCTCGACCTGCCCACCGCGGACGCCCTCACCGCCGATCTGCTGGCCGCCACCGAGGGCCGTACCACCCTGCTGATCACCCACCGCCTGGCCGGCCTGGACGACTCGACGGTGGACGAGGTGCTGGTGCTCGACCACGGCAGGGTCGCCGAGCGCGGCAGCTGGTCCGACCTGGCGGCCCGCCCGGACGGCCGGCTGGCCGCGATGCTCGACCGCGAGCGCCACGCCGATGTCCTGATGGCCCCGTAATGCCCCGACATGCCGTCGTCCGCCCCTGTCCGCCTTCGTAAACCAGGACAAACTAGGCTCGTCGTATGGAGACTCCCCAGGACCAACCTCCCCACCGCGTGCCCGAGATCGCCTCACTCGGCCTGGACACGCTGGTCACCGAGGTCTCCGAGCGGCTTCAGTCCGCCGCCGCCGTCACCGACCGGATGCAGCGGCTGCTCGAGGCCGTGGTCTCGGTCGGCGCCGGGCTCGACCTGCACGCGACGCTGCAGCGGATCGCGTACGCCGCCGCCGAGCTGGTGGACGCCCGGTACGCCGCGATCGGGGTGATCTCCCCGCACAGCGACGGGCTCTCCGACTTCATCCACATCGGGGTGGACGACGAGACCGCCGCCGAGATCGGCGAACTCCCCACCGGGCGCGGCATCCTGGGCGTCCTGATCGACCACCCCGAGCCGCTCCGGCTGGACGACCTGGCCGCCGACCCGCGCTCCAGCGGATTCCCCGCGCACCACCCGCCGATGAAGTCCTTCCTGGGTGAGCCGATCCGGATCCGCGACGAGGTCTTCGGCAACATCTACCTGACCGAGAAGCGCGACGGCCGTGGCTTCACCTCCGAGGACGCCCAGGTGGTGCACGCCCTGGCCGCCGCGGCGGGCGTGGCGATCGAGAACTCCCGGCTGTACGAGGAGGGCCTGCGCCGCGAGCGCTGGATCGCCGGGGCCGCCGCCGTCACCACCGCGCTGCTCTCCACCGACGAGGCGCAGGTCGCGCTGACGGTGGCGGCCGAGCAGGTCCGGGAGCTGGCCGGTGCCGAGCTCGGCATGATCCTGCTGCCGACCGGGGACGGGCAGATGCGGGTCGCGCACGCCTCGGGCGAGGCGGCCGAGTACGTGATCGGCGAGCTGATGCCCGGGAGCAACTTCGCCGAGAAGCTGCTCGCGGGGGAGAGCGTCTACATGGACGACATGTCCAGCGACCCGACGGTGGTGGTCCGGCTGGCCCGCAGCTTCGGGCCCTCGATGGCGGTGCCGATGGTCGCCGCCGGGCGGGTGCTCGGCGGCCTCTCGGTCTGGCGGGCCAAGGGCACCGCGCCCTTCATGGACGCCGAGAAGCTGCTCGCCGAGACCTTCGCCTCGCAGTCGGCGCTCGCTCTGCGCCTGGCCGAGGGCCAGCGCGACCAGCAGCGCCTGGCCGTCTTCCAGGACCGCGACCGGATCGCCCGGGACCTCCACGACCTGGTGATCCAGCGGCTGTTCGCGACCGGGATGATGATGGAGGGCGCTGCCCGGCGGGCCGTCGTCCCCGAGGTGAAGACCGGGATCGCCAAGGCGGTGGACGAGCTGGACGCCACCATCCAGGAGGTCCGCACCACCATCTACGCGCTCCAGCACGACGACACCGGCAGCGAGCCGGACACCCTGCGCACCCGCGTCCTGCGCGAGGGCAGCCAGGCCGCCGCCGCGCTCGGCTTCAAGCCCTCGGTGACCTTCACGGGCCCGGTGGAGAGCCTGGTCGGCGAGAAGACCGGCCGTCAACTGCTCGCCGCGCTAAGGGAGATGCTCTCCAACACGGCCCGTCATGCCCGTGCCTCCCGGGTCGGGGTGGAGGTCGACGCCACCGTCCACCTCCACGCCGACGGCCACCCCATCCCCGGCGACCCCGAATCCCTCGACCGCCCCGGCCGCCCCGGCGTCCTGCTCACCGTCACCGACGACGGCGTGGGCATCCCCGACGGCGGCCGCCGCAGCGGCCTGCTCAACCTCACCCGCCGCGCCGAAGCCCTCGGCGGCGACGCCTGGCACGAGCCCGGCCCGCACGGCAAGGGCACCCGGGTCCGCTGGTCAGCGCGGCTCTAGAGCTTTGAGCAGTTCCTCGACCACGGTGGCGACGCCGTCCTGGTCGTTGCTGGTGGTGTGGTGGGTGACGGCGGCCAGGACTTCGGGGTGGGCGTTGGCCACGGCGTAGGAGTGGCCGGCCCAGGCGAGCATCTCGAGGTCGTTGGGCATGTCGCCGAAGGCGACCACCTCGGTGCGGTCGATGCCCTGCTCACGGCACCAACTGGCCAGCGTGCTGGCCTTGGTGACGCCGAGGGCGCTGATCTCGACCATCGCGACGGGGGCGGAGCGGGTGATCTCGGCCAGGTGGCCGGCGGCGCGGCGGGCCTCGGTGAGGAAGGTGTCCGGGTCGAGCGAGGGGTGCTTGGCCAGGATCTTGAAGACGCCCGCCACCCGGCCGTCCGCGAGCAACCGCTCGGCCGGGTCGACGGCCTGCTCCGCGTCGTCGCCCCACATCCGCAGCTCGTACCCGGGCTCGCGGGCCCAGCCCCGGGGGTGCTCGAAGGCGAAGGCGACCCCCGGCAGCGCGGCCCGCAGCGCGTGCACGATGGCCAGCACCGACCCCTCCGCGATCGGGAAGGACTCGAGGAGCTCGCCGCGCCGCACGTCCACGATCGCCCCGCCGTTGGAGCAGATCGCCACGCCGTGACCGCCGATGTGCGCGCTGACCTGCTGCATCCAGCGCGGCGGCCGCCCGGTCACGAAGACCACCTGGATGCCCGCCGCCTCCGCCGCGGCGAGCGCGGCAGCCGTGCGGTCGGAGACGGTGCCGCCGTCGCAGAGCAGCGTGCCGTCGAGATCGGTGGCGATGAGGCGGGTGCGCGGAGTGGAGGAGGTCACCCGTCCATCTTCGCGCACCCGGCTCGTCCGGCAGCCGCCGAGGTCAGTTCACCTTGAGGGTGAGCGCGGCGGTGTGCAGGGTGCCGCCGGTCTGGAACTGGAGGAAGAGCCGCCAGTCACCGGCCTTGGGCAGCTCGGCGTGGAAGGGCAGGGTCGGGCCGCCGGTGCCGGACGTGACGGGGGTCTGCGGGTGCAGGTGGGCGAAGGCCATGTCCCCGGCGTGGAAGGCGGTCAGGTGGGCGTAGGTGTCCAGGTACGGCTGGAGGTCGGTGACCGGCTTGCCGTCCTTGCTGACCGTCACCTTCAGCGGCGCCGCCTGCCCGGCGGTGGGCTGCCCCTCGACGGTGACGGTGTAGCCGTCCACCGTGGTGGAGCCGGTGGCGGCGGGCAGGGGAGTGGTGTCCGCCTGGCCGGGCACGGTCAGCGGGCGGCTGAGCACCATCATGGTGCCCTTGCCGGGCCCGTCCGCCGGGGTGAGCTGGGTGTAGATCCGCCAGTTGCCGGGCCGCAGCGCGGCCAGCGGGGCCGTCCAGATGCCGTCGGCGGTCATGGTGGGGTGCAGGTGCTGGAAGCCGGAGAGGTCGGCGCGCACGGCGTAGAAGTGCAGTTGCTTGGTCTGTCCGAACGCTCTGAACTAACAGTTTTGGAGCGCCCCAGCCATGGCCACCGCCACCCTGACCCGCCCCGAGAAGTCGTTGCGCTCCACGGGGGGTATGAACATTGAAGAGGCCACAGAGGTACTGCGCGGACTGTGCAGCATCCGCCTCTCGGTCCTGACGGACGAGACGACCAGCCCTGAGCGTCAGCGGGAGTCGTGCAACACGGCTGCCGCCGCACTGAACATCTGCTTCGGCGAAGACGAGAGCCGCCGGGAAGCCGTCGATCTCGACGTGAGCGCATCCGAGATGGGGCCGTTCGACCGCCCGGAGCTGGGCGAGTGGCTGAAGCGCGCAGACGAATTCGACGTCATTGTGTGGTGGCGCTTCGACCGTGCGATTCGCAACATGAATGACATGCACGAGCTCGCAAAGTGGGCGAAGAAGCACCGCAAGATGCTCGTGTTTGCCGAAGGCTTGGGTGGCACCGGAAGGCTGGTATTCGACTTCCGGAACGGAATCGACCCGACCAGTGAGCTCATGCTCATGATGTTTGCCTTTGCGGCGCAAGTCGAATCCCAGTCGACAAAGGATCGCGTTCGGGGTGCCCAGGCAGCTATCCGCAAGATGGCGCTAAGGTTTCGAGGTGGCCGGCCAAGCTATGGTTACCGGTCGGCTCCGCTTGAAGGCGGCGGACGAACGCTTGAGATCGACCCCGTTGCGCTGGGCATTCTGCGCCTCATTATCAAGTTGTTGATGGTCGAGAAGCGTACGGTCTCAGCAATCGCCCAACACCTGACCATGATGCGAGTACCGACGCCAGTCGACTACAATGTTCTCCGAAAGTACGGCGAGAACAGCGAAAAGGGCCGAAAGGTTCTTGCGAATCTCAAGCCATGGCGGCCGACCACGCTTCGCGGAGTGCTCACCAGTGAGAGTCTTATGGGCTGGAAGATGCACAACGGTGTGCCAATCCGTGATGAGAACGGTGATCCCATCACGGCTACCGATACGCCGATTCTGACGCGTGCCGAATTCGACGCGATCAACGCTGTTCTCGCAGAGGCTTCGCGCGAGTACCCGGCAGTCCGGAAGGACTCGAAGGCGCTGCTGCTGCGGGTGATTATCTGCGCCTCTTGCGGGGGACGGATGTACACCACTGAGGAAGACGAGGCGACGGCTGACAAGAACTACCGGTGCAACCCGTCGGCCCGGGGTGGGCTGTGCAGCGGACCCGCCATGATCAAGGGCCAATGGGCAGAGGGGTATCTCGAACGGGAGCTTCTGCGGATGCTGGGCGCGGTGGAGTTCACCGAGACGCACGTGACTCCGGGGTACGACCCTGAGCCGGAGCTACGGGCCACGCTTGAGGAGTTCAAGGCCCACCAGGAGCAGAAGGGGCGGCAGAAGTCGCGTGCTGGGCTCACCGCATGGCAGGAGCGCGCTGACGCCCTTGATACTCGACTGGCCAAGCTTGAGGCAGCCGAGAAGATCGCACCGGTGACCACGGTCGTCCGTACCGGCCGAACCTTCGCAAGCGAGTGGGCCAACGCGGATGTGGACGCTCGGCGGCGCCTGCTGCAAGAGGCCGGATGCACGCTGATCGTGCGCAAGGGCCGACGGGGGATCAAGAAGCTGGACGAGTCCCGCCTGATCTTCATGATGGATGGGGACTTCAACGAGGCGGTGGAAGCGCTCGGAGACCCAGAGGAAGCCGCCGGGCGCAAGCCCGCCCCGAAGCTCGGGTGCAAGCTGCGTATCGCCGTGCCCGTCGGGGTGTACGAGCTGCCGAGCGTCCGCGACAACTTCACCCAAGCTGCCTGACGGCCCCTGTACGACCCTGAGACGCCCCGGTAGGCCACCGAGCCCGCCGGGGCTTTCTCGTGCCCGCACGCGTGCGATTGGGGCCCTGGGTATGGACGGCAGCGATCAACCGCTTGCCGCCCGTGTCATACGGCCATGACGCGCGAGGAGTTCGGGGCGAAGGCTCCGCCCTTCTAGGGCCCAGCTCAGGATCAGCCAGCATTGCTGCTGCTAGACGGCCTACAGACCGCTGATGTACTCCGGGTTGTAGAAGTCATACACCCGTGAGCAAACGCGCAGTTCCCGCAGAGTCAACCACCGGGCCCGCTGTGTAGGCCGCAACTACGTTCCCATCCGGCCCAGTAATGGCAAGGGTCGCAGGAACGGCCCTCCCGCCCCTAACGACGATGACGGGCTGACCCTCGCGGTACTCGATCGACAGGGTAGCGATGTCCTCCGGCTTGACCTGGTCGGCCGGGACGAGCGCGGGTTCGGTCGCTGTGGGCTTGTACTGGACCGGGGCCGGTCCCTTTGAGTTGGAAGCCTCCGCAACCGTTTCGTCCGGGTTGTCCGACGTAACGTCTGTGATCGGGATTCCGAACTTGTCCCCGAAAGCCCTGACCAGATCGTTCAGCTCCATGACTGTGAGGCCGTCAATTTGAGTGAGGAATGCATCCTTGTCAAAGGCCATAGCGACTCCATCTTGAATAAGAGGTTCCGGGCGAGCCATGCCAGCCTTCTGCTGCTAGCAGGCCCTTGGTCTTGGTCAGCTCTGCACTGTCCTGCGTAGATCTCCCCACGCGGGGCGTTGTCAAACTGTCACCCCTGGGCAGATCGACCAGACGACACAACGCCCCGGTCCTAGCTGGCCGGCACCCTGCCGACTCGCGTGGATCTTCCCATGACGAACCGTCACCACGCCATCAGTCTTGACAGATCGGAGGTACCCCCGTGCCGCGCAAGCCCCGCCCCCCGTGCTCGGTACCCGGCTGTCCGGAGCTGACTACTGGGGGACGCTGCCCCGCTCACGAGCGTGAGGCGGACGCACAGCGCGAGACACCAGGCAGCAGCGCGTACGGCCCTCGCTGGTCCGGCTCGGCGGGTGCCCTCAACGGGGTGCGGCTGACCTGCGGTGATGCTGGTTTGACGGTTTTCTGTGTTTTCTCGAATGTCATAAGAAACCTATAGGCATTCCAGAAGCTTCGGAAAACCGTCTGAGCGTCAGCCCCGGTCCGGGAAGGCTTTGCGCTCTAGTGGGGGTAGCGAGAGTGCGCGTTCAACCCGCCCAGCCGGCCGGGAAGTTGCTGCGCTCTAGTGGTGGATGAGAGAGCGGGAAGGCTCGGCGGTTCCTACGGGAAGGCCGGGAAGTCCTTGCGCTCTAGTGTGGGTAGGGAACAGGGGATACCGCACACCCCTTCATGGCTGGTGGTCTGAGACCCCTGTTTCCCTTTGCCCGTGCTGTTCTGCCCTCACGGTTCGGTACTCGGGGGGAAGTGAATCGACGTGAGGCAGAGTGCGAGGGACTGGGCGGGCCACGAGTAACCGGCCCTACGGGGTGAGCCGAAAGGGTCCGCTCAGTCCCTCATGTGAGCAAGGAACGGCGTCACAGTGCAGCGCGGTATTGCGTGCGGGGCGTCACGGTCAGGTGGTGGGTGTTCGGCCTGACCAACAAGCCCGCCTAGCCCAACGGCAGAGGCGACGCGCTTAGAACGCGTAGGTTCCCGGTTCGAATCCGGGGGCGGGCACAGAGCAGAACCCCGGATTAGTCAGCTATTTCCGGGGTCCTGCGCTGCCGTTCTGAACTTATGTCGTATCACCGCGATGGACGCGGATTTCGACGATGAGCTTCAGACTGATCGCGTTTATCCATACGAGGGCCTGAACCACTGCGATGCCAAACGAAAAGATCCCCATGCTGAACTTCCCTACTAGTCGTAACGCCAATCCGGCCCGTCGGGTGACGGGTTGGACTAGCACCCCAAAGCGCTGACGGGCTGCACGGCCAGTAGTTGTTAGAGCAAGGAGCCAGCATTCCAATCTTCCTCCCTGTTGGACTGCGTGCAACTGGGGAGTCGTGGGCGTTGGTATCTGTCAGGCGGTGTGGCTCCAAGGGGAAGGGAGCGTGTCATGCGGGTTCGCTGTCTGGACTGCCGGGGGTGGGCTACCCACAAGGGCAGGTGCGCGCAGCACCATCGGGCCTACGAAGCCGGCCGCACCGTGCAGTCACACCGCAAGCGCCGTGAGGTGATCGCCCGTGGCAGCAATGCTGCGGCTCGTCTGCGGGCTGCTGTCCGCAAGGCTGGTGAGGCACAGTGCGCCAACTGCGGCGGCTTCTTCCTCCCGTCGGGCGTGGACATTGACCACGTCGTACCGCTGGCACTCGGTGGTGAGGACGTGGACGGCAACGTCCAACCCCTATGCAAGGGGTGTCACAAGACCAAGACTCGCAAGGACTTCGACCACCAACGTCCGCCGTTCTGATCGACCGTCGGTCACAGCCAGGGCGGGGCGGCTCAGAAGTTCACAGCCAGGGCGGGGCGGCTCAGAAGTTCACAGCCTTGCCGCTCAGCGATCCCGGCCCCAGCACGGAAAACGCACGCTAGGTGTGATGCCGTTTTTGGGGCCCGGTCCGCCCGTTGACCTGCGAGAACGATCCTGGGGGCAGTCGAGAACGACCCCGTTAACGGTGTCTGGGGGTGCCCATGAGCAGGGCGAAGGCCCCCGGAGTGGCCACGGGGAACGCGAACTCGGCGGCTGAGGTAACGGCCCCGGTGGTCTACGAAGGCCGTGCTCCCCGGGTACCGGGTCACCTCAAGCGGGTGGGCAAAGAAGTCTGGCGAACGGTGTGGTCAGCCGGCTCCGGCGCGTACAGCCCGGAGACCGACCGGTACGTGATCCAGCGGTACGCCGAGCTCCACGACCGGCGCGCCCACCTTCTCGCGGCCGTGGAGAACGACGGCTTGATGACGATCGGCTCCACCGGTCAGCCCGTGGTCCACCCGGCGATGCGCTACGTGGAGTCGACCGAGAAGGAACTCCGCGCGATCGAGACCGTCATCGGCTTCACGCCGGAAGCCCGGATGCGTCTGGGGATCGTGGCTGCCGAAGCCCGCCGAGTTGCCGCCGGACCTGAGGACTTCTAACTGCATGCGGGGGTGATCATGTCCGGGATAGATCCGGTGATCGCCCAGCACATCCCCGCCGATGCGCCGTTCCCCTCAGAGGGATACCGCGTCGTCAAGTGGATCGAGCAATTCTGTTACCTGACCGGCTCGTTCGCGGGTCAGCGGTTCCGGCTGCTGAAGTGGCAGCGAGAGCTTCTGATCGACGCGTACGAGCTTCGGCAGGTCGAAGAGGGGCGCTGGATTCGCAAGCACCGCATGGCAGTTGTCTGCATCGCGCGGAAGAACGGCAAGAGCACGATTGCCGCCGCGATCATGCTGTACCACCTGATCGCCGACAAGGCGGACAGTCAGCGCCAGATCATCGCTGCCGCCAACGACCGGAACCAAGCAAGAATGGTCTTCGACGCGGCCAAGCAGATGGTCAACGCTTCGCCGAAGCTGTCGGCCGTCTGCACGGTGCAGCGCGACGTCATCCGGTTCAAGGACAGCACGTACCGCGTGGTCTCGGCGGACGCCGGTCGGCAGCAGGGTCTCAACCCGTCGGCCGTCTCGCTGGACGAGTACGCGTTCAGCAAGAGCGCGGACCTGTTCGACGCGTTGACCCTGGGGTCGGCGGCCCGCAACGAGCCGATGACCTGGGTGGTGTCGACAGCCGGCCCGGACCCGGACGGACCGTTCGCTCAGCTCTGCGATCAGGGCCAGCGGGTCAACTCCGGTGAGCTGGACGACCCCACGCTGTTCTACCGCTCGTGGGGCCCGCGCCTGGGCGAAGAGGTGGACCACCTCGATCCTGAGGTCTGGCGCCGCTGCAACCCGTCGTACGAGATCCTGAACGCCGCTGACTTCGAGGCGGCTGCCGCTCGTAGCTCCGAAGCGTCGTTTCGGATCTACCGCCTGTCTCAGTTCGTCCGTGGCGGCTCCACGTGGCTGCCTCACGGCCTGTGGGACTCGCTCGCGGCCACGGATGCAGAAACGATCCTTCAGGCTGGTGAGGCCGTCGTCTGCGGCTTCGACGGGAGTTGGAAGGGGGACAGCACGGCGCTTGTCGCCTGCCGGGTCTCCGATCTCCGGGTCTTCGTCCTGGGGCACTGGGAGGCTCCGCCGGATGACGCGCACTGGCGGGTGCCCATGGCGGACGTGCGGGACTCCCTCCGCTCCGCGCTGGACACCTACTCGGTACGCCTGCTGGTGGCCGACCCCTACCGCTGGGAGGAGACGCTAGACAACCTCTCGGCAGAGGGGTACCCGGTCGAAGCGTTCCCCACCAATTCGTTGAAGCGCATGGTGCCCGCCACCCAGGCCGTGTACGACGCCGCTCGGGACGGCCGGCTGAGCCATGACGGGAACCCCGCACTTGCGCGCCACATCGGCAACGCGGTGCTGCGGGAGGACAAGAACGGTGCCCGCATCACGAAGGAACACGCGGGCTCCCGCCGCAAGATCGACTTGGCGGTGGCAATGATCTTGGCTGTCCACGGGGCAGTCATGTACCGGGACGAAAACCCCGGTTTCTCAGACTCTCCGATCCTCGCCACCTGGGAGGACCAAGACGGAGAGGTGTTCATCTTCGGCGGTTCCGCCGATCTCTTTGACGACATGTGAGCACCTACTTATTAAGTAGGTGACGGGGGGTGTGCCATGGGGTTTTGGCGTGCCCTGTTCCGGAGTTGGTACTCCGGCGATTCAGAGTCTCGCGCATGGGATGACGCCACGGGACAGTTCTTCCCGTATCCCGGCCTTGTCGGTCAGTCCGGCCAGCGGGTCAACGCGAGTACTGCACTTCAGGTGTCGGCCGTCTTCGGGTGCATCCGTCTTCTCAGCGAGACGATTGCCACCCTGCCGGTCTCCACCTACTCGCGGCGTGGGGGCGCCCGGAGGGAGGTCACGTCACCGACATGGCTCGACTACCCGACCGCCGAGCCCGGGGGCGTCGGCCGGATCGACCTTCTGTCTCAGCTGGTCCTCTCGCTGCTGCTCGAAGGCAACGCGTACTTGGCGGTCACCTGGGACGGCCCCAACATCGTGGCTATCGAGGTGCTGGACCCCTCGAAGGTCCGGGTGCACACGATCATCGTGGACGGCCGGCGTCGAAAGGTCTTCGACTGCTGGGACGTTGACCAGGACGGTCACGAGGTGGCCCTAGGTTGGTTCACCACCCGCGAGATCCTGCACATCCCCGGCATGATGCTGCCGGGCGACTTCACCGGGGTCTCGCCGATCGCCTACGCCCGGGAGTCCATCGGGCTCGCTCTCGCTGCCCAGACCTACGGCGCGCGGTTCTTCGCCAACGGCGCCATGCCCGGCGCGGTGGTAGAGGTGCCCGGAGCCATGTCCGAAGACGGACTTGCCCGAGCCCGCGAAGCGTGGCGGCTCGCCAACTCCGGCGTGGACAACGCGCACCGGGTGGCGCTGCTGACCGAAGGCGCGAAGTTCTCGAAGATCGCCATGAGCCCGGATGAGGCCCAGTTCCTTCAGACCCGGCAGTTCCAAGTCCCGGAGATCGCCCGGATCTTCGGCGTCCCGCCGCACCTGATCAGCGACGCGACGAACTCAACGAGCTGGGGGTCTGGTCTTGCCGAGCAGAACCAAGCCTTCGCGATGTTCAGTCTTCGCCCGTGGCTTGAGCGGATCGAGGCGGGGCTGACCCGGCTTCTGTACGCGGAGTCCGCCAACCGGCAGTTGTTCGTGAAGTTCTCGCTCGACGGCATCCAACGAGGTGCCCCCAAGGAGCGCATGGAGCTGTACAGCGTCGGTCTTCAGCAGGGCATCTACAGCATTGACGAAGTCCGGGAAGCCGAAGACCTTGAGCCGCTTCCTGACGGCCTGGGCGCCGTGCACCGCGTACCGCTGAACCTCGCGGACGTGGCCAAGCCGGCTGATGAGCCGAAGGCGATCGAACCCCCACCGACCACCACCGCCCCGGACGACCAGGGCGACGACCACGAGGGGGGAACCGATGACGACCGAGCGAAGGAACCTGCGCTCGCCGGCTGAAGTCCGGACCGAAGGCGACACCGTCGTAATGCGCGGATACGCCTACCGGTTCAACGAGTTGAGCCTGAACCTGGGCGGCTTTCGGGAGCGAATCCTTCCCGGCGCCGGAGCTGACTCGCTTCAGTCACGCGACGTGTTCGCGACGTTCAACCACAACAACGACAACGTACTTGGCCGCCAAGCGGCGGGGACTCTCCGCACCGGGGAGGACTCCGAAGGCGGCTGGTACGAGATCGACCTACCGAACACCACGGTCGGCCGGGATCTCGCCGAGCTACTGCGGCGGGGCGACGTGAACGGCAGCTCGTTCACCTTTCGCGTCCGGGCGGACGGCCAACGCCGTGCCACCGAAGACGACCCGGAGACCGGCCTTCCGGTGCGGGAGATCACCGCAATGGACGTGATCGAGGTGGGCCCGGTCCTGAACCCGGCCTACCCCACCACGGACGCCGCACTTCGCTCGATCGAGCTGTGCCTAGGCGTCACCCTCGCGCTCGAAATCGAGAGCGAGACAGAGGAGTTGGCCGAGATCGCCACCGGGGACGGCGAGCCGGCAACCGAGCCGGAGACCGGCGAAGACGACACACGCAAGAACGCGCGGGCTCTCGCCCGAGCGCTTACCACGGGGGGCCGTAACTAATGGACGCAACCACTCTCGCCGCCAACTTCGAGGCTCGCGAGTCCGCTCTGACCGAACTGCGCACGCTGACCGAGGAGTTCGCGGGCAAGGAGATGGACGCTGAGGCGAAGGAGAAGGAGACGCGCCTTCTCGACGCGGTGGCCGACTTCGACGGCCGGGTGAAGCGCGGTATCGAGGCGGTCAAGCTCTCCGACTCCGTGACCGCCCTCATGGCGGGCCGCATGGGCACCGGCAGCAAGAGCGCGGCTCAGGACAAGCTCGCTGAGGCGGCCAACCAGCTTCGCGGTCTCGCCCTTGAGCAGTCCGCCGAGTTCCGGCCCGAGTCGGGCCTGAGCAAGTCCGGTACCGAGCTCCGCGCGGCGGACACCACCACCGGCAAGAACGTCATCCCGCGCACGCTTTTCGGTCAGCTTCTCGCTGAGGCGGTCAACCGGTCGACGGTGATGCGCAACGGCGCCTCGATCATGGCGACTTCGAGCGGTGAGCCGCTGGATATCGTCGTCATGACCGGTCGGGCTGCCGCGCAGATCACGGCGGAGAACGGCTCTATCCCGGAGTCCTACCCGACGCAGGTCACTCGCTCGCTGGGCGCCTACAAGTACGCGTACGCGTCGATCGTCTCCTCTGAGCTCGTGCAGGACCAGGCGCTCGACCTGGTGGGCTTTCTGGTTGGTGACGCAGGTCCGGCGATCGGTCACGGCATGGGAACCCACTTCCTGTCGGGTGACGGTGTCGGCAAGCCGACGGGCATCCTGAAGGCGGCTCCGGCTGCCACCAGCACGTTCAAGATGCCGGGTGGCGCGGTGAAGGACACCGTCGTCTCGGACGGTCTGATTGACCTGTACTACGAGCTTCAGCCGGCCTACCGCTCGTCCGCGACGTGGGTGGTCTCGGACAAGATGGCGGCCGTCATGCGCAAGCTCAAGGATGCGAACGGTCAGTACCTCTGGCAGTCGGCCCTGACCGCTGGCGCGCCTGACCTGTTCAACGGCCGGCCCGTCGCGACGGATGTTGCGATGACTGACAATCAGGTTCTCTTCGCCGACCTCAGCAAGTACAAGGTCCGACTAGCCGGGCCGCTCCGAGTCGAGCGGTCTCTAGACGCGAAGTTCCTGAACGACCAGGTGGCGTACCGCTTCGTGCAGCGAGCGGACGGTCTCCTGACTGACCTTCAGTCGGCGAAGGTTCTGACTGTCACCCCGTAACCGGATCGAGCTCGGGGCACCTACTTAGCTAAGTGGGTGCCCCCTACCCGGAGGGGGTGAAATGTCGTACGCAACTGTGGCGGAGATCCGCGCACTTGAGGGCATGGACGACCTGTCGCTGTTCCCGGACGAGACGATCAGCGATGCTCTCGCCTACGCGGTCGAGACCGTGGAGAGCTACACGGGACGGCACTGGGAAGGGGTCGACGCCCCGCCGGAGACGATCCGGTGGTGCGTGCGGACGCTGGCCCGTCAGTACTGCCTCGATCTGGTCTCGCGCATCCCGGACCGGGCACTTCAGCTTCAGTCCGAGTTCGGGTCCATCCAGCTCGCCCAGGCGGGCGGGAACTGGAGACCAACCAGCCTGCCTGAGGTCAACGCCCAGCTGAACAGGTACCGGGTCAGACTCCCTTTCTTCTTCCTGTAGGGGGTGGCCGTGGCACTGATCTTTGAGGCGAAGGTCCGCCTGTTCGAGGCACTGAAGGCCGCCACCCCGGCACACGTCCGCGTCACCTTCGCGGACACCGGGGAAACCAGCCGACGCACTCAGATGTGGCTCGGGGAAACCACCGAAGACGACCTTGAGCCGGTCGCGATGCGGGCGGGTAGCCACAAGCCAACGAGCGTCAGCGGCACTGTGGAAGTTCACGCGGTGCACGTCTCGCCCGGGGGGCCGATCGAGGCGGAGCGGTACGCCTACGGGCTTCGCGACGTGGTCACGGCGGCTTGCCGGCTGGTCGACCCCGTGACGGTTCCGGGGCTGATCGACGTACGGCCGGAGTCCGCCCAGGTGGACACGGCGGAGAGCACAGACGGCGCGTACAGCGCGCTGACGGTCCGCGTCAGGGTGCGCGGCCGAGAGACATAACGGGGGGTTCCACCATGGCGCTAGACGCCTCTATCGGTATCGGCGCTGAGCCTGACTACGGCACTGCCGCCACCACGCTGACCGGCTACGAAGGCAAGTCCGACAGTTGGAAAGTGAGCCGGGAGTTCATCGAATCGGTGGGCTTCCGAGCGGGCATGCAGACCGCCCGAGCCGACCGCCGGGTGATCGTCAACATGGGCGGCGAAGGGGAGCTTGAGCTTGACCTTCTCGACGTGGGCGCGGGGGACGTGCTCCGGGCGATCTTCGACAAGCACACCGCCACCGACTCGGGCGGCAGGACCACTCACGTCTACGAGACGGCCACGTACTCGACGGCGCCGAGCTGGACGGCTCAGATGGTCCGGCCGACCGTTGAGGGAACTCGGGTCGCCTACAAGCATGTTGGGTGCGTCGCCACCGAGTACACGCTGTCCGTCGACCTCAAGGGAGCGGCCGGCCTGAAGGTCGGCTTCGACTTTCAGGACGTGACCCACACCAAGGTGCCCGCGCAGATCCTTCCGCTGACCTATCCGGCGGACGCTCGGGCGTACGACTGGACCCGCACGGGTCTGGCGCTGAAGCGGGGTGGCGTCTCCGCCCCGGTGGACGCTTCCAAGTTGGAGCTCAAGGCGGATCTCGGGCTGAAGACGGACCGGCGGTTTCTTCGAGGAACTGCCCTGAAGCGAAAGCCGGTTCGGGCCGCACTGCCGAGCTTCGAAGGCTCCCTTGAGGCCGAGTTCACCGATGCCACGCTGCCGCTCTACGAGAGCTTCCTTGCGGGCGAGATCCTGGGCCTGGTGGTCGACTTCGCGGGGATCACCCCGGGTACGTCGATGAAGTGGGAGCTGCCCGCGATCCAGCTCACGGGCGAGTCGCCCGAAGCCGCCGTAGACGACCTGAGCACAATGAAGCTGCCCTTCCGCGTGCTCGACCCTGGCACGGGCGCACCCGCCGTACGGGTCACCTACGTTGAGCCTGCTGCCGCTCCGCCGGCTCCGCCTTCCGGTGGCTGAGTCTTCCGCCTTCACGGTCCGGGTCGAGGGGCTGGACGAGCTGAAGAAGGCGCTTCGGCAGCTCAAGGACAGCGAGCTGAACAAGACCGTCCGTGAGGTCAACAAACAGGCCGCCGAGATCGTCAAGCCGGAAGCGCAGAAGACCGCTCCGGCCGGGCACCGGTCCCGCAAGGACTCGAAGAAGTACAAGCCGGGGAAGCTCGCCCGGTCCATTGCCGTGGTGGCGTCAGCCAACTCAGCTGTGATCAAAGCCGGTTCGGCGTCGCGAGTCCCCTACGCCGGAGCGATCCACTTCGGCTACCCGAAGCGGCACATCAGGGCGAACCGGTTCCTTTTCCGCGCAATGGCGCGAACCTCTGACGAAGTATCCGAAACCTATGAGCGCGAGATTACCCAGGTACTCCGCGAAAAGCTCGAAAGCTAAATGGGGGAATTCAATGCCGAAGAAGACGACCGACATGGGCGAGCTGCTGTCCGTCGATATCGACTCGCTTTCGATCGAGGAGATCGAGACGATCGAGGAGATCATCGACGCCCCGCTTGACTCGCTGGCCCAGCCCGGTGCCCGCCGGGGCCCGATGCTCCGAGCAATGGCGGTGGTGATCAAGCGCCGGACCGACCCGGATTTCTCGATCGCTGACGCTGGCCGGCTGACCATCTCCCTGAAGCAGGGCAAGACGGACCCTACCGAGCTCAGCGCGTAGTGACGTGCGCTCGTCTGCTCGGGCATTACCGGGGGCTCACCTGGGCAGACGTGCGCGCCATGCCGCTGAGGGATTTCAACGCCCTGGTGGACCAGATGGGCGAGGACATAGAGGCACGGGAACAGGCGGAGGGGCGCTCATCCCGGAGCCGGTACAGCGGGGGAAGTGGCGAGCGGAGAACGCCCGTCATGACGTAAGCGGATCGGGGGGCCGTTTCAGTGTCGGCCAAGCCGATCAAGATTACTGTGCTGGGGGATATCACCGAGCTGGGGAAGTCGCTCGGTGAAGGGCTCAAGAAAGTTGATTCCTTCGGCAAGAAGGTGGCCGGTCTCGCCCTTGCCGGTGGTGGTGCGATTGCTGCCGGGCTCGGTGACGGTCTGGCGGAAGCCATGGACCGGGCGAAGGGCAACGGCCTGTTGGCGGCCCAGATCGGGGCGACGCCGGAGCAGGCCAAGACGCTGGGTCAGGCAGCCGGACGGATCTTCGGCGACGGCCTGGGTGAGAGTGTCGAGCAGATCAACGAGGGGCTGAAGTCCCTGTGGCAACAGGGGCTCGTGCCGGCTGGGGCCACATCCGCCCAGATCGAGAAGATCGGCGGAAAGCTCCTCAACGTCAGCAAGATCATGGGCGAGGATCTGGGCCCGACCGCCAACGCTGCGGGCCAGATGGTCAAGACCGGACTCGCAAAGAACTTTGACGAAGCCATGGATGTTCTCGTTCGTGGAACTCAGCTCGGAATCAACAAGAATGAGGATCTGCTAGACACCTTCAACGAGTACAGCGTGCAGTTCAAGAAGGTCGGAATGTCCGCCCCGGTGGCACTGGGCCTGATGAACCAGGCTCTCCGCTCCGGCGCCCGGGATTCCGATCTTGCGGCCGACGCAATCAAGGAGTTCTCACTCCGGGCTATCGACGGCTCGACCGGTTCGGCGGCTGCCTATAAGGCTCTTGGTCTCAGCGCCAAGAAGATGACCGAGACGATTGCCGGTGGTGGTCCGAAGGCCGCTGAGGCGACACAGCTCGTCTTCGACAAGATGCGGGCCCTCAAGGACCCGGTCGACAAGAACACGGTGGCTGTCGGGCTGTTCGGGACTCAGGCCGAAGACCTGGGCGGCGCTCTGGCCGCCATGAATCCCGCGACGGCAGTAGCCGGCCTGGGGCAGGTGGCAGGGGCAGCCCAGAAGGCAGGCGACACCCTCAACGACAACGCGAGTACCCGCCTGTCCGCCTTCGGCCGGAAGGCCAAGCAATATCTCGTAGACCTCACGGCCAACGAGGTTCTGCCGGTGCTCGACAAGCTGTCCGGGAAGTTCCGCACTGTCGGAGACGTGCTCTCTGCCGGGGCCGACTTCGTGGAGCGCTACAAGACCCCGATCGAGGCCACGGCCGGAGTGATCGGTGTCCTGATGATCCCCTCGCTGATCGCATGGGGCGTCAGTGCCACAACTGCCGGTATCGCCAACGGAGTTGCATGGGCGACCAGTACGGCCAGTTCCGTAACCGGGGCAGTCACTCAGGTGGCATCGCACTGGGCGGTGGTGGGCGGGTGGCTCAAGTCCGGTGCTCAGGCCGTGATTTCGGCTGGACTGGTGGTTGGCGGATGGATCGCCATGGGCGCCGAGTCCCTGATTCAGGGGGCCCGGATGGCTGCCGCGTGGCTGATCGCCATGGGCCCGGTCGGCATCATCATCGCAATCGTAGTCGCTCTGGCCGCGCTGATCTGGGCCAACTGGGACAAGGTCAAGACGTGGACCGTCGAAGCCTGGGATTACGTGTGGGACAAGATTAAGGGGGTCTTCAACTTCCTGAAGGACCTGTTCATGAACTTCACCGGGGTTGGGCTGCTGATCAAGCACTGGGACACGATCAAGCGCGCAACTATGGACGCCTTCCTAGCTGTTGGGCGGTTTGCTCAAGAGGGGATCGACGGCGTGGTCTCGTTCTTCACCGGCCTGCCTGGGCGGATTGTCGCGGCGGCCGGGCGGGTCAAGGATGCTGCCCTCGGCATCGGCCGCATGGTGATCGACGGCATTTCTGACGGTCTGTCGAAGCTGGGCGGGCTCGCGTCCGACCTGACCAGCACGGTGGCGAATGCGGCCAAGGGAGCCATAAACCACGTGATTGATCTCCTCAACTGGGCGATCCCGGATCGGCTCGGCTGGGGCGCACTGTCGATTGACCTGCCCGCGAACCCGATCCCCAAGATCCGCGCCATGGGTGGGCCGGCTTCCGGGTTGACCCGGGTCGGTGAGCGTGGCCCCGAGCTGGTCAACCTGCCGCGCGGATCGACCGTGATTCCCAACCACGCGGCGGGAGTTGGCGGGGTGGTGGTCAACGTGCAGTCGCAGGCGGACCCGTTCGTGATTGGGCGGGAAGTGGCATGGGCGCTGAGGGTGGCGCCCCGGTAGGCACCTACTTAGCTAAGTAGGTGCCCGGTATCAACAAGGGGGAAGAGTGGCGGAGTTGGGCGAGTGGACATGCGAGTACGGGGGGCTCCTCATGGGCTCCCCTGACTCCGCCATCTCGATCGTTCAGGTGGACGGCTTGCTGAACCTGCCGGACGTACGGTCGGCTGACCTCACGCTCGTGCAGCGAAACGGCCTGTGGCCCGGGGACGACTACCTTGGGGGTCGCACGGTGACGGTGACGCTTGAGGTCTACGGAAGGGATGCTGAGGAGTTCTCGGCGGCTCTGAACGCCGTACAGGCGGCCTTCCGGGTCGGCCCTGCTGAGTCCCGGTTCCGCTTCCGGTTCCCGGGGGTGGCCGGTGGTGGCACGGCCTATGTGATGGCTCGGACCCGGAAGCGATCGGCTCCGCTGAATCTGGACTTCGCGTACCACGTCTGCAACATCGTGGTGGAGCTGTTCGCAACGGCGCCGGAGATCCGGGCCGACCAGCCCCGGACCGTCACGGTCGGAGCTGAGCGCGCGTACTTCACGGCCCTGGGCTCGGAGCCGGCCCGCCCGGTGATCAGCCTGACCAACGTCAAGAACCCGATGCTCGGCGACGAAGCGACCGGCTTTCAGTTCGGGCTCACCTTCACCGGCTCGTGCACCGTCGACAGTGCGGCGCAGACCGTCACCACCAGCTCGGGCACCGATATCACCACGCTGGTCAAGACCGGTTCGATCTGGCCGGAGTACGCGGCAGGCGAGCACCGGGTCACCCTCACAACCGACAGCACCACCGGGCCTACGTCCGCCGCGATCACGTGGCGCGAGACCTGGGTGTAGCCGCCGGGAAGTCGTTGCGCTCTAGGGGTGGGTGAACCCCGGGGGGCACGATGACAGCACAGTACGACGTACTCAACACGGATCTTCGAACCGGCACGGTGCTCGACCACCTACCGGTGACGGGGATCAGCTACACGGAGACCTTGAACCAGGCCGGAGCCGCCACGGTCGGCATCCCGCTGAACTGCCCACAGGCGAACCCCTCACGGCTGTTCGCGGGCGGGAGCGGGCTCGTGGTCCTGCGGGACGGACAGCCGATCTGGGGCGGCATCCTGTGGGCCCTGGCCGCCGATCTGGCAGCCGGCACGCTGAGCCTGAGCGCCAGCGGCTACCACTCCCACTACAAGGGACGGCACTTCACCAGCGGCACCACCGTGACCAACACGGACATTGCCGACTGCCTCAAGCTCTGGCTCAACGTGGCCAACGGCGTGGGCACCGACACCAGCGGGCTGAAGGCCACCGGCCGGACCCGCACGAGGAGTTGGACCCGCTCCGAGCTCAAGAGCGTGGCCGAAGCCGTCGAAGGGCTCGCTGACGATATCGGCGGGTTCAACTTCCGGTACGTGCCGTACTGGGTCGACCCGGGCAAGCGGATCGGCAACCGGTTCACGATCAGCGACCGGAGTGGGACGGCGCTGGGGCACGTCCTTGAGCACCGGTTGAACTGCAACGTCACGCAGGTGACGTACGACTCCACCGCCCTGGCCACCACCGCGTCAGCTCTCGGCGCGGACAACGGGGCAGGCGAAAAGCTGGTGGGCGTCGCCACCAACACCGAGCTGTCGAGCCGGATTCCGACCAAGCGAATCGTTGAGACCTACTCGGATATCAAGGAAACGCAGACGCTCATCCGGAAGGCGCAGGCCACCGTGAACTCCGGTTCGGCGCCGGTCGCGATTCCGAGCCTCACGCTGTACCCCGGGTGGACGCCCCAGGACTTCAACCCGGGCGACTACTGCGCGGTCCGGGTCGATGCCGGCTACGTACAGCTTCTTGACGACTTCGTGGTGACGGAGCGCTCGACCACGGTCGACACCAACGGGGGCGAGTCCATCTCACTGACTCTCGCGAATCGAGGTCTCTTCAGCAATGCCAACCCAAGTTAACACCCTGCCGCCGTCGCTGGTTTCGGAGCTCTCCGAGCTTCGGCGACGGCTGGACACGATCGAGCGGGCTCCGGCTCCCGTGAACTCCTTCGACCGCTACCCCACCGCCGAGTGGGACCCCGTGGATCGGGGAATCGTGGCCGGGAACGTGTGGCACGCGGCCAGCATCGCGAGCGTGACCGGGCTCGTCTTCGATCGGATCGAGACGAAGTTCACCACGTACGGCGTGATCAAGGGCAAGCGCGAGCCCGAGATCCGGCTTGCCGCCTACCGGCACGGTCGGGACGGCTCGAAGGTGATCGTCTCGGCGTCGTCCACGTGGCAGCTCTCCGGCGACACCACCGCCTACCTTGCGGCGGGCCGTATCCGCTGGGTCCATGGCATCCCGTTCGGCTGGGACTACGCCACCGACACGGACGTGTACACCATCGAACTTCAGGTCCGGTACGCGATCGGCCCCGAGCAGATCCCGACGGTCCGAATCTGGACCATCGGCGCCGCTCCCACCGCGTCGACCAGCGGCCTACAGACCCGCAGCGTCGGCACCGACACGGACGGCAAGAACTTCAACACCCTTACCTACAAGGATGGTTCGGCCTACGGGGCCGGGCTGGTCGACATTCCGGCGCGCGACACCGGGAACGCCAAGATCTCCGCCATGCAGTACTGCGTCGGACTGCCGGCTTCCCGAGTCCCGGACGCCACCCCTGACGGAGTGCTCGCCTACGACCTCACGTGGAAGGTCTCGCGGAGCCCGAGCCTGTCTGAGGAGGTGATGAACCTGTGAGTTGGAACGCCGCTGACCTACTCGGCGGGACAGAGATCGTCGTGCCCGTGCTGGTCTTCCTGGCCGTTTCACTCCAGAAGTGGAAGTCAGGGCTGCACGCGGCGTGGAAGGAAGAGGCCGAAGCGTACAAGGCACGGGCGGAACGCCTTGACGAAGAGGTGGCCAAGCTCGTGGACGAAGTCCGCGCACTTCGCTCCGAGAACCGCGAACTCCGCGACCAGATAGCAGAGTTGCTGAGCCGATAGGGGGAGTCATCAGCACGCCAGCACAAGCACTACCAGCAAGCATCCCGACCGTGACCCTTCGCGGCCGGTACCTGGGGCCCGACGGACGGCCCCTGAGCGGCACCGTGACCATCACCGGTCCGCCCGTGCTGACCTTCGCCGTGGCAGACGTGTTCGTGGCCGGTCCGGTGGTGGCCACACTCGACGGCACGGGGCGCTTCTCCGTCGTGCTGCCCGCCACGGATGCGCCGGACATGAACCCGAGCAACTGGGCGTACGTCGTCAAGGAGAACCTGAGCGGCGTCATCGGCAGCCGGACCTTCGCGGCGCTGCTGCCGAAGGTGAACCCGTTGGTGGAGCTCGCCGATATCGCTCCGGCCGATCCCACCACGCCCAACTACGTGCCGGTACCGGGCCCGAAGGGCGACCCGGGCAGCGTCGACACGGTGAACGGCCACAAGGGGCCGTACGTCTACGTGTCGGCTGAGGACGTGGGCGCTCTGCCGATCGGTGGCGGTGTGCTGACGGGCGGGCTCGTCCTGGCCAACGATGCCGGCTCGTACCGGTCGCTGACCTACCGCACGGGCACCAAACCCCGGTGGGTACTCCAGACCAGCGCTGCAGCTGAGACCGGCGCCGACGCGGGCTCTCACTTCGAGCTCGTCAGCTGGACGGACGCGGGGGACTACAAGGCCACCCTGCTGCACGCCCACCGTGACACCAGCGCGCTCGGGGTGGGAACCAGCTCGCTCGCCACGGGCGCCCAGCTCACCAGCGCGGGACCGGCCGCCCTGGTGGACTCCGCAGCACCACCACCCGCCTTCGCTGGCGGCTCGGTGCTCTACTCCCAAGCGGGAGAGCTGCGGATGCGGAAGGCCAGCGGCGGCACCTTCAGCCTGGGGCGGGGTATCGCTGACTCGACCCTGGCCACCGGGCTGTACGTGGGCCAGTACCGCGACGGCCAGTTCGGGCCTGAGCGGTGGAACGGTGCCCAGTGGATCGCCGTGGGTGCTTATCAGGCGTACACCTGCCAATGGTCCGGGGTGACCACCGCGCCCAGCCTGGGGAACGGGTCGATCACCTCGCGGTACTCCCAGATCGGGAAGACCGTCACCGGGTTTATCAAGATCAACTCTGGCACGTCGACCACGTGGGGCACGGGCGCGTGGTTCTGGTCGCTGCCGGTGCCGGCTGCCGCCTGGTACTTCAGCGGATACGGCGCGGTGATCGGCTCGGCGCACGCTGACCGGGCAGCCGGAGCGGGGGCAGGTCCGTCGCACGTGTGGATCAGTGCGGCGTCGACCATTCAGGCGTTCACCACGGCTGCCAATGCCCCGTGGGGCGCCACGGTCCCGTGGACACCGACCAGCGCGACCGGCAACACGTACAGCCTGAACTTCACCTACGAAGCGGCGTAGCTGTAGTTGCTGCGAAGGGGTGATTTTCGATCAGTCTCTTCGCGCCACATTATCAGGTGAATTATTCCTGCGTAGCATGTCGCCATGCGAGAATTTGTGAGGCTTGCATCAGCCTGCGGCGGGCCGTTCGGGTGGGATTGGGGAAATGTTCCCACGTGGATTAGCGCGGTGATTACCAGTGTTTCTGTGCTAGTCGCGACCGTTACCTATCGCGCAAATCGGAATGACTTGAAACGGGCGCATGCAAGCAAGGTCGCCGCCTGGGTGTCCGAAGAGCAGGACGGTGCTGGATTTCCCAGATATTTCGCGAACGTCAGCAATACCGGAACTTCAGCAATCCGGAACCTGAGGGCCACGAGCGCAAGCACGGCCGAGAAAATCATCTCCACGCCTGAGCTTCCGGCGGGCGGGTCTGTTCGCGAAGAGCTGTCCAGGTTGCAGGGCACTGGATGGGCTGTCATCGGCAAGCCAGAGATCAAGCTCTCCCCGGGCGATGTTGTTGAATATCGCGCCGTGGTCATGGCGCGTGAACTGGAGCTCGTGTTGCAGTTCAGGGATGCGCTTGGCAGAGAATGGAAGATTCTCCCGGGCGGGCGGATCAAAGCCATTAGAAAAAAATCCAAGGAGCTTGGCTTTATCGCGATGGTGGATAGCTCGGGCGACCTTTTCAAGCTGGAGCGCTGGCGAGATGCCAACAAACGCTAGGTGAATAAATCTCAAGACGCCCCGAACCGGGCTCTCCGGCGGGGCTTTTTCATGCCCAAAAACAGGGGGAAACCATGGGTACTGCTGACGCGATGATCAACGCTGCTGCTGCGGACGTGGGTTACAAGGAGGGGCCGAACAATGACACCAAGTACGGTGACTGGTACGGCGATCCGCACGACTACTACTGCGACATGGCGGTGTCGTTCTGGGCCGCGCAGAGCGGCAACGCGGGTGCTGTCGGCCGCTTCGCCTTCTGCCCGACTCACGTCTCGTGGTTCAAGGCCCGGGGTCAGTGGCACGGCGCCGGAGAGGCAGTCCGCAAGGGTGATCTCGTCTTCTACTCCTGGGGTACCGGCGTCGCGGACCACGTAGGCGTGGTGGTGGACGACTCCGCCCCCGGCGCCGAGCTGCACACCATCGAGGCCAACACCAGCTCCGGTCTGGCCGGCTCTCAGGGCAACGGGGACGGGGTCTACCGCCGGACCCGAACCCGGGGCAGCGTGCTCGGCTTCGGCCGTCCCGCGTACGACCAGGGCAGCGCGGGCTACCCGGGCTACCTGACCCGCCGGGGTGCCAAGGGGGCCGTCGTCCGGGCGATTCAGAACGCGCTCGTCCGGCACGGCTTCGGGGTCGGCCGATGGGGCGCTGACGGGGATTTCGGCGCTGCCACCGACGCGGCCGTCCGCGCCTTCCAGCGAGCCCAGGGGATCGACTCCGACGGCATCGTGGGCCCGGTCACCTGGGGCCGTCTCTTCAGCTGAGCACTACCGAACGTGACCGGCCTACGCCGTAGTTGCCCGGTGCTGGGCCGGTCTGTCCCGGTTCCGTGCAGCTGCTCGGAATCTCACTCACTGTGACAAGAGGAAGATCAAATGCGTTTCGTCTACACCCATCCTGCCCGCATCTACGCCGTGGTTGTCGCGGCTCTCGCCCTGGTGGCGCACTACGTGCCGTCTCTGCCGTCCGCCCTGGTGCTCGCCCTGGTGGCCGCCGTGCTCGGCACCGGTGAGGCTGTCCAGCGCACTGAGAACGCCAAGACCGCCCAGGCGCTCGCCGACCCGGCCCCGGTGCCGGCTGACGCCTTCGACCCGTTCGACGGTGACGCCCAGGCCGCCGAGTGAGCCCGCGCCACGTCGCACTGATCGGCCGGGCGCGTAGCGGCAAGGACACTGCTGCCGCCCGGCTGACCGGAGAGCACCTGTACACCCGCGTCGCCTTCGCCGACCCGCTCAAGGATCTGGCTCTCAGCGTCGACCCGATCGTCTCGGCAGAGCCCGGCCACTTCGGCTACCTGCCGACCCGGCTCAGTGCGGTGGTGAAGCGGGAGGGCTGGGAGCGGGCCAAGAGCCGGCCGGAAGTCCGCCGCACCCTTCAGCATCTCGGGCAGGCGATCCGCGACGTTGACCCGTTCTTCTGGGTGAGCATCGCGCTCAGCAAGCTCGACGTGGCGAGCAGGTGGAACCTGCCCGTGGTCGTCACGGACTGCCGGTACCGAAACGAGGCGGACGAGCTCCGGGCCAGGGGCTTCCTGATCGTCCGGATCGTCCGGCCGGACCTGAGCGAGCAGCCCGGGAGCGAGCACGTCAGCGAGACCGAGCTAGACGACTACCCAGAAGACGCGGTGATCCACAACTCCAGTACACTGCAAGATCTTTGGGCCCAGCTTGACGCCCTGATCTGACCCGTAGCCCCCTGCTGCCTCTCCGGCGGTGGGGGGCTTTCTGTATCCTGCCCACCGTAGCTACCGGAGGGACACACCGTGAAGTACAGCGCGACGGTTGCGCGGGCCGGGGCCGAGCCCAGGGAACCCAAGACGGTCGACACTGCTGAGCACGCTGCCGGTTTGCTCTGGCCCCTGCTCAAGGCCAACGGCTGGGCGGAGAGCGAGGAGAGCGCGCTTGCGGTGCTCGTCTCGTGCGAGCCTCTGACGTTCAAGGGGTTCGTCTACAAGGTCACCGAGATCCCCGCCTGACAGCTCCACCCGAGCCCCTGCCTGGCACCGAGCCGGGCGGGGGCTTTCGCGTTCTCCGGTCCCCGACGCGGGTGGTCGTGACGGATGACAGTTCTTCTCTCTGTTCTGGTATCTCTAAGAAATTCATAGGCATACCGGAAGTTGAAGAAGACCATCAAACCGCCAGGGCGCCCCTGCCGGGAAGTTCTTGCGCTCCCTTCTGTACGACAGATCCACGAGCCCGAAGGGGGCCAACCATGGGTGCAGTAAAGACCGTTCAGCGCGCTGGGTCGCGCTTCTACGTCGACACCAGCCGGCCTGAGATCAAGGTACCGGGCGTCACGTCGATCATCGGTATGTTGCCGAAGCCGTTCCTTCAGCACTGGGCCGCGAAGCTCACGGCCGAACTCGCGGTAGATAGCCTGCCGTTCGTGGAGCAGATGGCCGCGCGGGACCGTCAGGGGGCCGTCGACTACCTCAAGGGTGCGGCCCGTCGGTACACCACGATCAGGGCGGACCTGGGCTCGAAGGCTCACGACCTCTTCGAGCGGCTGATTCGCGGTGAGGACGTGGGCCGGGTGCACCCGGACCTTGAGCCGTACCGCAAGCACTTCGAGGAGTTCCTAGCTGCCGTCCGGCCCGAGCTCGTGGGCGCCGAAGACGTGGCGTGGAGCGACCAGCACGAGTACGCGGGCAGCTTCGACGCCATGCTTCGGGTCTGGCTGGACGACGACAACCGGCCGACCCCGGACCGTTCGGGCCGCTCCGTCCTGTTGATGGTCGACTGGAAGACCTCGAAGGACACTTACGCTGACGTGGCACTCCAGATGAGCGCCTACGCCAACGCTGACCGGATCATCTCGGCGGACGGGTCGAGCCGACCCATGCCCGAGTTCGACGGTGCCGCCGTGCTCCACGTCACCGCCGATCAGTGGGCCTTCAAGCCGGTACGGATCGACCCTGAGGTGTACGGGTACTTCCTGACGCTGCGGAAGGTCTTCACCTGGGACCGTGAGGTTTCAAAGACCGTGATCGGCAAGGCACTTGCGGCGAGCTCGAAGAAGATCGTCACCGGTACCCAGCGCCGAGCCGGCTGACCGGCCGGGAAGTCCTTGCGCTCTAGAGGGGGTAGGACAGCGGGGAACACACCAGAGCCGCCACCTACTTATTAAGTAGGTGCCCGGCAGCCCCGCGCTACCACCTTGGGGGGAAGCGCATGGCGCTACGTATTTTCGAGACCGACCCGGCCGCAATGCCGAAGGCCGCCTTCGCCGATGACACCGTGGGCCGGTTCCACCCCGGCAAGTCGGTGGACGGCCTGCCGGTGGCACTCTCCGAGTGGCGCATCACGACCGGTGACAAGGCGGTGGCTGACGCTGTCGCCCAGCTCTTCGGCGGCTCCGTGGTCGACACCGAGAGCGCATCCGAGCGGCACCTTGAGGTGCAGACCGACCGGGCGAAGGTGCTGGTCGTCCTCGACGGCCCCGAGTCCGTGACTTCGGACCTGAAGCTCTGGAACGGCTCCAACCTGGTCCATCACTGCGACGGGGTGGAGTTCCTGTCTCCGGAGGATCTGGCGGGCCGTCCGTGCGGCTGCCCGACCCTGATGGAAGACCGGAAGGCAGCGCACAAGCGCAAGATGGGCCCCGGTCCGGCAATCAGCATCACCTTCACGCTCGCCGATGACCCGGAGCTCGGCACCTTCCGGTGCCAGACCGGCAGTTGGAAGCTGGCCGAAGTGCTCCACGAGCTCGATAACGCGCTGACCCGGGTGGGTGCTCCGGCGCTCGCCGAGCTGGCCCTTGAGCACGTGGAGTACGACACGAAGGCGGGCCGCCACGTCAGCTACTACAAGCCGACCGTCAAGGTCCTGAAGGCGTACAACGACGCCATTGCGGACCAGAGGGAGTAACGAACGAAGGGGGACACGAATACCGATTCTTGAGCTGTGCGCCGGCTACGGGGGGCTTGGCCGGGCCGTTGAGGCTCTCACGGGCGAGCGGGTGCGGTACGTGGCGGAGAGCGATCCTTACGCCGCTCTGATCACTGCCACACGGTACCCGCGCGCCCCGAATCTCGGCGATATCACGCAAGTTGACTGGTCCACGCTCGTTGGGCAGGTGGACATCATCACGGCAGGGTTTCCCTGCCAGGACATTTCGAATGCGGGGAAGCGCGCTGGCATCACGGGGGAAAGGTCAGGCATCTGGACGAGTGTTCTCGAAGCCGTTCGCGTTCTTCGACCGAGACTCGTCTTCTTGGAAAACGTGGCCGCTATCCGCCGAAGGGGGCTCCCGGACGTTCTCGGGGGACTGGCCGAAGTGGGGTATGACGCGCGATGGACTAGCTACCGAGCTTCCAGCTCTGGAGCCGCCCACGTGCGTGACCGCTGGTTCTGCGTCGCCTCTCCTTCTGCCGACCCCAACCGCATCCGATGCGTCACGTGGACCAGACTTCGCGAAGGCAGCTAGGCCGGGGGCCGGTGGTGACGATCTGGTCACCACCGTGGCAAGGCTGTTCGACAAGCGGCGGACCGAGAGGTTGTTCAAGACGCCCACGGCGAACTTGGGCAGCAACGGAGCACCGCAGCACCCGGACAAGCGGAAGGCCGGCGGACACGGGCCGAACCTCGATGACGAGGTGTCGTTCCTGCTGCCGGTCGACCCGGACCAGGCGGACGAGGTGCTGCCCGGGGTCTACCACTCCCCGCGCGAGTGGTGGGCGGACTACGCGCCCGCCGTGCACCGTTGGGAAGTGATCTCGGGCGCTCCGGCACCGATCCCGGTGGAGTTCGGGCCCCGTGGTGGGCGCCGGTTGGCTGCGTCGTTCGCCGAGTGGTTGATGGGTCTTCCTCGGGGGTGGGTGACCTTCATCCCGGGCCTGAACCGGGCCCGGCAGCTCCGCGCGATCGGCAACGGCGCCATGTCGCAGCAGGCGTACGCGGCGTACCTGCATCTACTCAACTACAAGGACAGGGAGGGGACATAGGCAAGCGGGGGGTAGTCACCGACTACGCGGGGGAAGAGCTGTACCCGGGTGACCTGATCACCTATTCGGCCCGTGTCGGCAACCGGGTGCGGATGACGGACGCGATCATCCGGAAGGCCACGGTGCGGCTGGTCGACGGCCGGCTGAGGCCGATGCTGAAGGTACAGCCGACAGGCATCGAGTCGGGGTTCTCGAAGCGGCGCACTCTGCGTGCGGAGTGGGTTTCGACCGAGCATGCACGGCTCGTGCTGTCCGGCGTGGCCTCGAAGAACTGACTGACGGCAAGGGGCCGGGCAACTCCAACTCTGGGGCTGTCCGGCCCATTTCGCATTTTCTGGGGGGGAACTATGAAGCATGCTCTGACGCTGCCCGCCGAGCCGTTCGGCCTGGCGCTCGTGCTGTCCATGCTCGGGGCGCTGGTGGGGGCGCTCGTCATCGCGGGGGTTCTGGCCTGGGACTGGTGGACCCGTGACTAACCGGAACAAGCGGCAGGGAACCGCGTGGGAGTCCATGGTGCGGGACTACCTGAACAGGGTGCTCGGGCAGATGGACGAGTACGGGCAGTTCCTCGACCCGTTCGATGGGCTCAACGTCCGGCGGCCAGCTCAGGAAGGCGCGCGCGACGTGGGCGACGTGCACGCCGTGCCCTTCGTGATCGAGGCGAAGGACGTGAAGAAGCCAACTGTCCCAAGCTTCCTTCGCCAAGCGGAAGTTGAGGCCAGGCATGCGGGCTTCCCGTACGGCGTCGCGGTGGTCAAGGTCCGCCGGGCCAACGTAGCCCGGGGGCGGGTGCACTTCACCGTCAGGACGTGGACGCGGGTACGGCTCGCGCTCGGGCCCAGCTCCCGCGCCTTCGCCGACCGCTACGGCTTCACCTTCTCGCTTCGTGGGCTCGATACCGGCCGATGGTACGCGACGACCGATCTTGAGCAATTCGCGTGCCTGCTCAGGGACTTGCGCGCGCTGAGGCAGCCGGGAAGGGCTTGCGCTCTAGCTGGGTGTGACCAAGGGAGTTGATCACACATGCAGTTTGCAGCGCTTATCGCCAAGTTCTCCGACGTGACGGAGCTGCCCGACGGATACCTTGCCCGGTGCCCCGCGCACTCCGACTCGCGTCCGTCGCTCCGGATCTGGGTCGGCGAAGACCGGAAGGTGGGCTTCTCGTGCCGGGCCGGCTGCGACAACGACGCGGTACGGCAAGCGGTTGGGCTCGGCTGGGGGGACCTGTTCGACGTAGGCGGAGAGGCGGTCACCGTACCGACCGGGCGTCCCGAGCTGATCGGCCCCGGGCCGACTGCCGCACTGGCCCAGTACGTCGACCACACGGCCGCCATCCTGGGAGGGCAGGGCGACGACTGGGCCGTCTCTGCCGGGCGGTACGCGCTCGACCGGTTCGGGCTCGACCTTGACGCCCTGGTGGAGCTCGGCATCGGTGTGGACGACGGCTCGACCGTCGGCGGCCTTCCGTGGCGCTCCCGGAACTTCCTGGCCTTCCAGCGCCTCACGGTGCCGCTGAAGGACTTCCGGGGTGTGGCCCGTGGCCTTCAGGGACGAGACCTCACCGGGCAGTGCCCCGGCCGGTGGTACTCCCTGGTGAACCCGGAAAACGCTCGCTGGGCGTCCTGGGGCTACTTCCGGGGCCAGGGCGGCTACGGCACCGTGATCATCACCGAAGGGCCGGGCGACGCCCTGACGGCCGTTGCGGTGGGCTACGACGCGGTGGCGATCCGGGGTGCCTCACTGGCCGGCTCGCCCGAGCTGGTGGCCGAGCTCGCCGAAGGGCTCAAGGGTCAGCACGTGATCATCTGCGGGGACAACGACTCGGCGGGGCAGGGCTTCACCCGGCGGCTCGCCGAAGGGCTCGAAGCTCTCGGCGTCTCCGTCTCCGCCCTCACCGTTCCACAGGCTGGGGACGACCTCACGGACTGGCGGGCCCGCGATCCGTTGGCCTTCCCGCTCGCGCTCCACCAGGCCGTCAAGGAAGCCCGACCGCTCCGCGACTCCGCCCAGGCCGAAGCTCTGGCCACGGCACAGGAGTTGACCACCAGGACCGGCACCGACGCCGTAACGCAGCAGCAGGGTTCGGAAGCGGCCCGCATCCTCGCGGGGCTGATCGGCCGGTACGGCGACAGCGACGCCATGAACGCCCACGCGCTCACCACGTGGACCGACGGCCGCATCCGGTACTCCCCGGGGCTCGGCTTCCACGTGTGGAACGGAACCGTCTGGGAGCGCTCAACTGTCAAGGTGCGTCAGGAGATTCACCGAATGGGCGCGGCGCTTGTCCTGGCCGGCGAAGTCCAGAAGGCACGCGGCTTCACGATGACCACCCGGATCGACGCCCTCATGACGGAGCTGCGGAGCGTGCCCAGCGTCCACGTGGACGCCGACGCCTTCGACGCCAAGCCGGACCTGCTCAGCTTCGCGAACGGCACGGTCAACCTGCGGACAGGGGAGCTCCGGCCGCACGACAAGGGGGACCTTCTGACGTACGCGCTCGAAGTCGACTACCGGCCGGAAGCCACCTGCCCCAGGTGGGAGAGCTTCCTTCAGGAAATCTTCCCGAACAACCCCGAGCTGCCCGCTTACATGCAGCGGCTCACCGGGTACGGCATCACTGGCCACACCAGCGAACAGGCATTCGCCGTGCTCTGGGGCTGGGGCGCGAACGGAAAGTCCGTCTTCACAGAGACGCTGACCGCGATCTTCCAGAGCATCACGAAGACCACTCCGTTTGCGACCTTCGAGGAACGGGCGTCCGGCGGCATCCCGAACGATATCGCTGCACTCCGGGCGGCTCGGCTCGTCATGGCGAGCGAGGGCGAGAGCGGAAAGGCCATGTCAGAAGCCGTGCTGAAGCGGATGACAGGCAAGGACAAGATCAGTGCGCGTTTTCTTCGTCAGGAGTTCTTCGAGTTCCGCCCGGCCTTCCTTTTGTTCCTGGCCACCAACCACAAGCCCCGCTTCAAGAGCCAGGACGAAGGGCTCTGGCGTCGCGTGAAACTCGTACCTTTCCGGCGCTGGTTCGCCCCGGACGAACGTGACTTCGATCTTGACCAGAAGCTTCTCGCCGAGTCCGAAGGCATCGCTGCATGGGCCGTCAGGGGGGCTCGGGAGTGGTACAGGACCGGTCTGGTCGACCCCGGGGTGATCCTGCGGGCCAGTGACGAGTACCGAGCGACTTCGGACGCCCTGGCCGGCTTCTTCCCGGGCGTCCTGGAGAAGGGCGCCGAAGAGGACGTGATGAACGGCACCGACGTCTTCAACGTGTATCTCGACTGGGCGGAAGCTGAGAACCTGCCCGTCCGGGAACGGTGGACCCGGCGGACCTTCTACAGCGCGATGGAAGAGCGGGGGGTGGCAAGGAAGAAGACAGTGAAGGGGATTGCGCTCGTGGGCGTCCGTCAGCCCGATACGGCAGCTGTCTCGGCACCGGGCATCTTCACGGCCTGACACCAGGGGGCACCTACTTAATAAGTAGGTGCCCCTCTTGGGGCGGTATGGAGACATACCGGCACAGCGTGGCGGGAGAGACCGTCACTATCCACGTACCCCAAGATGCAGACGACCTAGAGGAGTTCACTGCCTGGCTTCGGCGGGCATCGGCTCGCGGCCCGGTGGCGCTGGACACAGAAACCACCGGTCTGGACGTGTTCTCAGCCGGCTACCGGCTCAGGACGGTGCAGTTCGGGGACCGGTCCGACGCGTGGGTGATCCACTGGGAACGGGGCGGCCCGTTCCGCTCGGCAGCCTGGCGCGCACTGGAGACCGTCCCGCACGTCCTGATTCACAACGCCCCGTTTGACTGGCTCGTCATTGACCGGCATGCAGAGATCTCGATTGAGTCGCTTGCCCCGCGCACCACGGACACCCGGATCAAGGCGGCTCTGCTCGACCCCCGGCAGCCCCAGGAAGGCGGCCTAGGTACGGCGCTCAAGCCCTTGAGCGCGGCCTACGTCGACCCGTCCGCCCCGGACACCCAAGGAGACCTCACGGCCGTCTTCCGGTCGCTGGGCTACACCAAGGAAACCGGCTGGGCAGGGATTGACCTTAGGCACCCAACTTACAATCTCTACGCGGGACTTGACTGCATTCTGACGGCCCGGCTCGACCCGATCCTGACGAGCCGGCTGGAGTACTTCGGCGTCCGTGGAGCGCTCGGGCACTACGAGCACCAACTTGCCCGAATAGCTTCGATCATGCAGCGGCGGGGGCTGCTGCTGGACGAGGAGTACACCCGTGAGCTCGACGCCACGCTTGCCCAGGAAGCGGCCAACTACGCTGACAAGGCAGCTCGTTACGGCGTCGACTCGGTCAACTCGACTCGCCAGATAGCCGAAGCCCTTGCGGGCATGGGCGAGAGCCTGACGGAGCGGACGAGTTCCGGGGCCGTCCGGGTGGACAAGAGCGTCCTGCTCGCCCTGGCCGACCGGGATCTTCAGTGGGCCCGGCTCGGTATCCGCACACCAAACCCGTTGGCGGAAGCTGTACTTCACGCGAAGCGCTCGGGGAAGTGGCGGCAGACCTACGTCCGGACCTTCCTCGACACGGTGGACGCCGACGGTCGCGTGCACCCGTTCACGCACACCATGGCCGCCAGGACGGGCCGCATGAGTGTCACCCGGCCGGCTCTCCAGACGCTCCCGAGCAGTGACCACATGATCCGTCGGTGCATCCTCGCTGAGGCCGGTCACGTGATCCTGTCGACGGACTTTCAGGCTGTGGAGATGCGGGTGTTGGCAGCTCTGGCGGGAGTGAAGCGGATGACCGAAGGCTTCCTTGCCGGAGCGGATATCCACGAGTTCACTGCACGACTGGTCAAGGGCGACGCCTTCACCGCGAAGGATCGGAAGACCTACAAGGGGGCCGGGTTCTCGAAGGTCTACGGGGGCGGAGTCGCGACGGCAGCACGCCAGACCGGTGCCAGCGAAGAGGACATGGCTCGTGCCTTCGCCGAGTACGACCGCTTGTATCCCGAGATCCGGCGTGCGTCCGCCCGGTGGCAGCGTGAGGCCAGGGGCAACGGCATGGTCTTCGTCAACGCGGTGGGGAGGAGGCTTCCGCTCGACCGGGACAGGTCGTACGCCGTGGTCAACTACGCCTGTCAAAGCGCTGCACGGGACCTGCTCGGACAAGCGGTGCTCAACATGGAAGAAGCCGGCTTGCTGGACTCGCTCCGGCTCTTGATCCATGACGAAGCGCTCGCGTCGGTGCCGAAGAAGGACGCGGAGGAGTACGCGCGGGAGTACGAGCGCTGCATGACCATGGACCTGTACGGCGTCCCCATCACCGCTGAAGCGGAGATCGGGGGCCGGTCCTGGGGCAGCCTCTACGGCGCTGCCGCCTGACGATCATGGTCGCGGGAAGGTCACAGTCCCTCTCCTCTCGCTCATCCCCAAGTAGGAGACCGGGGAGGGGCCAGCTACCGAGATGATCACGGCCTTCAGGGAAGCCTCTAGCGGCGACAGCTTGGGACGTATCCAAACTAAAGCTCGAGCGTCCCCCAGGTCCCTAGCTTCGTGATCACGACGAAGCCCGGGGCGGGGAGCTCCGGGAAGTCCTTGCGCTCAAGGGAGGGCAGGACCACTGACGAAGCACTGGGGGCACCGTGATCGACCTGACCGAGCAGCAGATTGCTGACGCGAAGAACAACGAGATCGACGCCGTGACGGCCGTCGTTCAGGCCACTGAGGAACGCGTGATGCAGCTCGCGCGGCACTACAGCGAGACCTCACGCCGCGTGGACGCCGAGCTGATGGAAGACCTCGCCCAGGTGGGCCGCATCGCGGTGTGGGAAGGGCTGTCGCGCTTCCGGGGGGCCACGGTGGCCGAGTTCTTCACGTTCATGGACCGGACCGTCAAGGGAGCCATGAGCGACGCCCGCAAGGAGGAGACCCGGCAAGGGGTGTCCCGCTCCGTTGCGGCCGACTTCGAGCGGGCCCTGAGCCTGGCCGGCGGTGACCCGTACGAAGCCGAGTACCTGGTGACCACCACCGAAGCGATGGGCGCGCGCAGGATGACGGCGGAGACGGCCTACGCGGCGCGGCTCTCGTACATGGGCGTCCAGTACCTCGACGCGCCCCTCAGTGCTTGCCGCACGGGGTACGGGAAGGACACGCCGGACGCCCGATCGGTGGGTGAGTGGCTGTCGGAGCGGCTCGCGGTGCCGGCTGATCTGCTGGAGTCGAGCGACTTCGAGCGGGACCGTCGGGATCGGACCCGGGATCGGGTGCACTGCACCTTGGGGCAGATGGGCGAGCAGCAGCGGCACGTTCTCATGGCGCTGGCCGGTGTTGACCCCGTGCCCTACTACGGCACCGAGCACGACGGGCAGCTTGCGGCGGACATGGGCCTGCCCCAACACCGCATGTCGGTGATCCGCAGCAAGGGCAAGGACCGGTTCGCCCAACTCTGGGAGAAGGCGGCCTGACCGTGAGCTTCTGCACTGCTGACGGCAGCACGGTGGAAGTCCGCCGGTACGGCTGCCGGATCGAGCTGCACCTGAGGGCGGCCGACGGGCGGACCGTGGCCACGGTGGACATGGACTACCTCGACGCCGAGGAACTGATAGACGCCCTGTACATGGCAATAAACTGAATAGCCCCCGCTTCGGCGGGGGCTTTTTGCGTTGGCGCGATCTGTCATGGCACGAACATTTCCGTAGCTGACGAAGCGTCAAAAAAGACTCGGAAATCCAGTGCAACCTTTGGCAAAGCCATGCGTCTTAAAGGGCAAAGCCGCAGCGCTTGACAGTCCATCAGCAACCGGGGTGTCAAGGGCTCTGACCTGCGCATATGACCAACCCATTAACCACGTGGTGGCTGTCGGTGTGGCCGTGTAGGTTCGATGGTTCGGGGCCGGAGTAAGGCAATTTCCCAGTGCGCGAGGGGGTGGCACAGCCATGACTAAAAGGAGGATGCCCACGATTGAGTGGCGGACCGAGGTGCCCAAGACAACACTGCCAGGGCTCATTGCCTGGCGGCCGGCTGGGAGGAACTTTCCCGCTGAGTCGGACTACATCTACACCGGGGACGAGCTGACTAGAGCGCTCGCCGTGTACGGGTCGACCACGGCCCGGTTCATGCCGAAGGCGCCGAAGCGCTTCCGGCTGGTGGCCCGGTCGATCACCACCGGGGATCTGGTCGGGCTCTTCGAGTGGCATGTCTCGGCGGACTCGGGAGAGTGGACACCGAGCGGCCCGCCCTGGGTGCACTGGGACGAGTGGGTGGAGCTCGCCGCGTAACGGAAAGACCCCGGCGGGCAGCTCGTGCTCACCGGGGTCTCGGTTGTGGCGGTGTGCTTCAGACGGTGCCGAACTCGCCCGAGCCGGCGGCCTGGGCGAAGGCGGCCCAGGCGTCAGCCGAGAAGTGCAGCTGAGGGCCCTCAGGGTCCTTGGAGTCCCGCACAGGCACGACGCCCAGGGCGACAAGGTCGGGGGAGATCTCGACGCACTGGCCGCCGTTGCCTGAGTAGCTGCTTTTGCGCCAGCTGAGAGAGTTACGCATGTTCAAAGTCCTTTCGGAGCTTCCGGATCATGGCTAACGACGCAGCTCGGGGCAGCGCCTCAATCTGCAAGTGATCGTAGTCGTTGGCCCACTCCGCCACCGTGGCGCCGTCTCGTTCTAGATACCCGCGCTGCTGCGTCTCGGTGTATCCCAGCATGGACCTGTTCGGCATCGTGAGCAGGGTGAGCGGGTAGTAGAGGGGGTTTGCCTCTCCCAAGGCATCCGGCGCCACCTGCAGTGCGGTCTTAGGGCGCTTGGCCAACTCCTCAAGGTGCTTGAGTTGGCGGGCCATTACCGCTGGCCCTCCGATCGGACGGCGCAAAGCCGCCTCATCCATGATGGCAAACACGGCCACCGGTGGGGTCTTGGCCAGGATGCGCTGTCGCTTCAAAAGGAAGGCGACGCGGGTGTCTGCCTGCTCTTGGGTGGTTTTCCCGCGTACCACGTTGCCGGACTCCAGCGCTGCCGCGTACTCCGCCGTCTGCAACAAGCCGGGCATGACCCGGGTCTCAAAGAGGCGCACGGCGGTGGCGCTGGTCTCCTGGGTTGTGTAGTCGGTGAACCCGGGGATCAGTGCCCCGTTCTTCCAGCTCCACCACAGGAGTTGGAGGGTTCCACCCGTCTCTAGGATCTCGTCCGCCTTCTCTACGAACTTCAGGTCGGGACGCGATTTGGTCGTCTCAACGTTCGAAACGTGCGTCTCGGAGTAGTTCATCAGATCAGCTAGTTGGGCCTGGGTTAGGCCCTTCTGGTCCCGTGAACTGCGCAGATGGACGGCGAACGCAGCTAACGGAGATGACGTTGGGTCAAGCTTCCTGCGATTCAAGATCGTTCCCAACTTGAAGTAGGGCCAACTGCGGAGTTCAAGTCCTATTGATGCTAGCCGCCGTAGCCGATTCTGGTAGTGGGTTCACTACGGAGAGGAGCGGCGGCGGTGAGTACGCGCAGGAAGCCCCCACGGGCGCAGTACAAGCCCACGGTTGGCGAGTTGGTGATCGACGCGGCACACAAGGGCGTTGAGGGCGTGTACATGGGCGTCCACGCCGGCAAGGCACACCTTCGACCGGAAGCGGGCGGGAAGGAGTGGACCACGGACCCGGGTGCCCTCGAATCCCCGTTCGATAAGCCAAAGTTGGTGCTCCGCCTCAAGCCGGACACCCGGTATCCACAGGGCAGTGCCGCGTGATCACCCCCACAGCGCGAGTTGTCGCCTTCGCCAGTGTGCTGGTTTTCGCCTTCGGTGCGATCGGCGGGGGAGCTGTCGCCCTGGCCGTGGTCGGCAACACGCCCTCCAAGGCGTTCGCTGGGCTGCTGGCCGCCGCCGTCCTGGTGATGATCGGCATTGTTGCGTTCGGCGCGCTGGTGACCCCTGACCAGAGCGATCGGGACACGCTGTGACGGTCATAGCCGAACTGCCCGCGATGAACACCAACGAGCCTGCTGAAGAGGTGACTTCGTGTCACGGCGGCCAGTATTTCGACCTGCTGGCCCGGCAGTACCGGCGCAATCCGAAGAAGCTTGCTGGCCTGTTGAAGCTCTGGGTCGAGCACGTTGCCAACGGGGAGTGCAACGACCCTCAGGGGTGTACGCGAGCACAGGCGGACCGGGCGTGACTCGGCGGACCCTCACGGCGGCCAACTACCAGTTCCGACTCGGCGGTTACCTGGCCGCCGTAAGACGCGGACGTGCTGACGCAAGATCTCCCAGCCTGCCGGTGGAACACCCGTGCTCCCAGGGGGAAAGAGGTGCGCTCGGCTTGCGTCAGACCAGCAACATCGATACACAGGAAGGGACTTGAGATGATCCAGGATCAGACGCAGGGCCGTGACCGTACCGACTTCATCAGCCCGCCGGCTCGGGGCATGGCGGCACAGGGCATCCTCTTGCACCCCGACGGAGTACGCCTGCTCATGCTCGACATGGCGCACCGCCCGTGCCCGTGGCTGCCCGGCGGCAGCAGTAAGGGACAGGAAAGCCCCCACGACACCATGACGCGACTTGCCAAGACTCAACTCGGGCTCGACCTGGGGTTCGCCGACCTGGGGTTCGCCTTCGTGGACCACACCATCCCGAAGGCGGGCACGAACTTCAAGGAGCGGTTCAACCACGGGTTCGCGCTGCAGCTCACCGAGCAGCAGGCGAGCAGCGCACGGCCCCTGCTGGACGCCGGCCCCGACCTTCAGGGGTTCGATTGGCTCACCCCCGACGAGATCGGCGAACGCTGCGAGGCGCACCACGTCAACCGTGTGGTGGTCGGGCTCAGGTGGCTGGCGAACCCTGGCTACACGGTGATCATGCGAAACGGCGTCGTCGTCCGCTGACGACCCCCGCGTACTCCCGTTCCGGCGTGGTGCTGACCGTCGGAACGGGTCTCATTCTCAGTGACTCATCAGTGAGAGGAAAGCCCCATGACCGCGATCATGGAACCGCCTGTCTGTGCCAAGTCCGCAGTGCCGCACATGATCGAGTTGGAGATCACCGGGAAGTGCCAGTTGCAGTGCGCACACTGCCTCTCCGACTCGGCGCCGAGTGTTCCGCACGGCGTGATGACGCTCGCCGACTGGTGTGGAGTGGTCGACCAGGCCGCCGAACTCGGCATCACCAAGGTTCAGTTGATCGGTGGCGAGCCGACCACGTTCCCCGGGTGGGCAGACCTGGTGGACCACGCGCTCTCCCGGGGCCGCATGGTCGAGGTGTTCACCAACCTGTTCCACGTCTCGGCCAAGGGCTGGGCCGTGTTCGAGCGCCCCGGTGTCAGCCTCGCCACGTCCTACTACTCGCCGAACCCCGGTGAGCACGACCGCGTGACGCTGGTGTCCGGCAGCCACGAGCGGACCCGGGCCAACATCGCGGAAGCCGTGCGGCGCGGCATTCCGATCCGTGCCGGGGTGGTGGGCGTCCATGACGGACAGCTCGAACAGCTCGCGGTCGAGGAACTGCGCGCCCTCGGCGTCGCACGCGTCACGCTCGACTACGCGCGTGGCGTCGGACGGGCAGCTAAGTCCGCGCCCACAACCGGAGAGCTGTGCGGGAACTGCGGCCGTGGCCGACTCGCGGTCATGCCCGATGGCTCGGTTTCCCCGTGCGTACTCGGACGGTGGATGAAGCCCGGCCACGCGAAGCAGCCCGGGGGAATCCGGGCGGTGCTGGAAAGCCCCGAGTGGGCGGCCGTAGTGGCGAGCATCCCCGAGCGTCGACCGGCGAACCTCGGGGGGTGTCCACCGAACGACAGCAATGACTGTTCCCCGGCTAACAGCCCGGCCTGTAACCCCGCCTACGGGTACGCCCCGGCGACCCTTGGGGGGTGCCCGCCGAACGACTCCAACGATTGCAACCCCGCGAGCACCGAAGCATGCAACCCCGCGTACAGCGTTGCGCCCACTCCCGTGGCACTCGGGGGCTGCCCGCCGAGCGACAGTCAGACTTGCTCTCCGGCAAACCCCGCCCCGTGCAACCCTGTCTTCGGCGTCTCCGAGCAGTAGGAGAGGGAATCCATGAACTGGGAGCACCACGCCGCCACCCTGGCGGAACGTGTCACAGACCCGGACTCACGTTGGCGGGACGCGGTGGCCAGCATTCCCCGGCACACCCTGATCCCGAACTGGTGGGAGCGGAGCCCTGAGGGCTGGACCCTGCACCAGGGCGAAAACGACCCGGAGCGATGGGCGCAGGTCGCCTACGGCGCCGAGTCGGCCGTCACCAGTGTTGGTGGACACCATGCGGACCACGCCATGCCCGACGACCACCCGCTCGGCCTTCCCACGTCGTCCGCCACTCTCGCCGCCCTGGTGGTGAAGATGCTCCGACACGGGCGCATTGGCCCGGAACACGACGTGCTCGACGTGGGCACCGGAGCCGGCGGGCTGACTGCCTACCTGTCCCACCGAATCGGCGACCAGCGCGTCACCAGTGTGGATGTGGACCCGTACCTAGTCGACGCCGCGCGCGATCGGCTCGCCGGCCTCGGGCTGCACCCGTCGATTGACGCCGTGGACGCAACGGGTCCGCTCCCGGGCGACTTCGACCGCATCGTGTCGACCGTGGGTGTCCGGCCCGTTCCGGCGTCGTGGCTCGCTGCTCTCCGGAAGGGGGGCCGTCTGGTCACGACAATCCGGGATACGGCCCTGATCCTCACCGCCTGGGCAACACCGGACGGCGGGGCGGTCGGCCATATCGAGCGGGATTGGGCCGGGTTCATGGGCACCAGGCATGGTGCGAACTACCCGCCCGGACCGGTCGAGGTGTTCAAGGTTGCCCGCGATGCCGAGGGGGAGGAGGTATCGACCGGCCGGTACCCCGTGGCCGATGTGCGGGACGGGTGGGAAGTCTGGTCGTTCCTCTCCGTCTCGGTGCCCGGCATCGAGTACGACTATGAGCAACGAGACGGCCAGCGGACTGCCTACATGGTCCACCCCGATGGGTCGTGGGCCCGCGCCAGTGCTCCCGACTTCGGACCGCCGACTGTGCACCAGAGCGGCCCCCACCGACTCTGGACCGAGTTGGAGCGAATCCGGACCCGAAGCATGGTTGAGGGCGGACTACCGCTGTACGGATGCGACGCCACCGTGACACCGGACGGGGTGATCCACCTGTCCCGGGGCCGGTGGTCGGCCACCATCGGCTGACTGGGTGCACTTTCGTTACGCTCGTCTGTGGGGGCGGGGCATCCACACGATTACGACCCGTGCCGGCTCCGCCCCCAACTCTGCCGATCTGGACAGATCTTGGTCGGCAGCGCTACCGTTCGACCCACAACAAAACAGAGACCCCGGCGAGTGCGCTAACACTCCCGGGGCATGGACGAAGCCGTGGAGGGCTCCGACATGACGAATCCTACTGCCTGGCTTTTTGCCTGGGCTACCTGCCTTGTCCTGGCGTTCGCGCTGGCCTGGTGGATCACGATTGCCCCTGAGCGGGAGCGCGAGCAGCAGCCCATTCGGGTTCAGCTCAGCTGGCAGCGCCCGACTCCTGAACCGCTTGAGTCGTTCACCTTCCCGCCCCGTGAATTCCTCCGTGGGACCGCGCTGGCCGTGAAGGTCCTTGAAGCCCCTTCCGAGCCCGATCCGACTCCGGAACACCCGGAGCTGCCCCTTGGCCGTCTGGTGCCCCTGTGGCTGGACGTGTGGACCGAGCAGCAGCAAGTACACCAGCGGCGCCGTGCTGCTGCGGCAGCTGCCGTCGGGTGGCCGGACCCCGGGTACACCTACCGGGGCGCTCACGCTCTCGCGAGCTAGAAGCACCTAGCCCCGTCCGGGCCGATCCGGGCGGGGCCCTCACAGGCTCGCTATAAGTGCCAGTCCACCGCGTTCGGATGCTCGGTCGCGAAGGCCGCCAGCGCCTTGCCGCCGGGTGCGGTGATCTTGAACTTGAACTCGGCCGGAGCACCGGCGGCGGGGGCCGGGCCGATCAGGTCGAGCCGGTAGCCGCCCTGCTCGGCGGCCAGGCCGTCGCTGTCGCCCTCGGCGCCGGGGTGGCTCATGCCGGGCATGTCGCCCATCCCGGCCATGTCGTGGCTGCCGGAGGCGCTCGGGCTCATGCCGGGCATGGGGTCGGCGCTCGAACCGCAGGCGGTCAGGGCGAGGGCCAGCGCGGTGGCGGCGGCGAGGGTGGTCAGGGTACGGCGGACGGGCTTGCGCACGGTGAAGTCCTCAGGGTGTGCGTGGGTGGACGGGGCGCGTGGCCCGGCTCCGGTCGGAGCCCGGGCGCGGCCCGGTCACGTCCGCGAAACGCAGTTCCTGACTGTCACGTCCCGGCCGCCGGAGGGCGGCGCCCGGGGGCCGTCGGCGGCGGAGCGGGCCGGGCCGTCGACGGCCCGGGCCGCTGCTTCCACCGCGTACGGCGCCGTGCCCGGCTGGGCCAGGGGCTGGCCGTGCTGGGCCGGCGTCGCCAGGCAGACCTCGCCCGGGTGGCCGTGCCCCGGCTCGGCCGGGGCGGCCGTCGGGCCGGGGCCGGGGTCGGGGTCGGCCATGGCGTGGTGTGCGGGCGCGGCGGCGTGATCGGCGGTGGGCTCTTCGGTGGGCGCGGCCGCCGCCGTCCGATGGCAGCCCGAGGCGGCGGAGGCAGGGCTGCCGTGCATCAGGAACAGCCCGGCCAGCACGGCGCACAGCACGTACAGGCGGGTGAGCTTGCCCATGCCCTGCCTCCCGTGCGGTCGCCGTTCCCGTTCCCGTTCCCGTTCCCGTTCCCGTTCCGCCCGACGATACCCCCTGCCCGTATGTGGGCGGTACCGGTACCCGGGGTCAGGAGTGCCACAGCTCCTTGATCGCGGTGATC
Source organism: Kitasatospora sp. NPDC002227 (assembly GCF_040296285.1). Classification (NCBI taxonomy): domain Bacteria; kingdom Bacillati; phylum Actinomycetota; class Actinomycetes; order Kitasatosporales; family Streptomycetaceae; genus Kitasatospora; species Kitasatospora sp. NPDC002227. The sequence goes on along the minus strand of NZ_JBEOWY010000014.1, from coordinate 93,813 downwards.
TCGCCCTTGGTGTTCACCGCGATCTCGTACCCGGGGTAGGTCGAGCAGCTGAGCGGCGGCTGGACGTTTGCGCCGCCGTCCAGGCAGTCGCCGATGTGCGTCCACAGGTCGCCGATCAGCACCGACCGGTACTCGCCGGTGTCCGTCACCAGCTGCGCCTTGGCGTCGGGGGCGAACAGATAGGTCAGCTTCCGGCCGTTCTCCTTGTAGTGGCCGCCGCCCGGGTCGCAGCGGAAGGAGGCCGGCCAGGCGAACATGATCCCCTGGGTCGGCCGGGCCGTCGGGATCACCACGTGGTCGCCCTCGGCGAGGGCGGGGGGCGTGCAGTCCATACCGGGGGCGTCACCCGCCGTCTGGGTCTTCTCCGGCGCGGGCGCCGTCCGGCTCGGAGCGGAGCCGGGTGCCGAGGCCGTCACCGTGCCCGCCGCCGCCGGCCCGGCCGGGTGGCCGCCCCCGGGCTCGCAGGCCGCCAGCCCCAGGACCGACACCGCACCGAGCACCGCCATCATCCGTCGAGCCGTCATCACACGCTCCCCCGTCCACCACTGTCATTGACGGTCCGACAGACTATCGGCTGCCGACGCGGCCACGACGGCCACCTGGGGGCCGTTGGGTGGAGCGCGCACCCCGGGGTGCGTCCGAGCGGCTAGAACGAGGCCCGGACCGCCTCGTCCACCCGGCCCACGGACTCCTGCTGGAACCGCTGGTCGTAGGCACGGCGGATGCCCTCGACGGCGGCGCCCGCCGTCCGGCCGCTGGGCGCCGTGTACAGCAGCGTCACCAGGTACGAGCGTTCGTGCTCGATGACGCCGTGGCGATCCCGGTATTGGCCGCGGGCCTGCTCGACGGTGAGACCGTCGGGGAAGTGCGGGGTGATCTCCGCGTCCACGAAGTCCTGGAACTCCTGGTCGGTGACTGCGGGCCCGCCGTCGGGTCGCTCGGTACCGAAGAACAGCTGGGTACGGATGTACGGATCGCGCGGCGCCGTGGGCGAGTCCGCCGCACCCGCGACGGGGGCGAGCGAGGCACTCGTCAGCAGCACGGCGGCACCGGCGAGCAGCCCGGCCCAGGTCCTGGTCTCCATACCCGGGAGAACGCCCAGCCGGCCCGCCCGGACACGCCGATCATCCCGAACGGGCGAAGAGCGCCGCACGGCCGATGGGCTCCCCGGCGGGCCCGACTGCTGAACGGGCGCTGCCCGCCCAGGAGCGCGTGCTCAGGAGGCCATGCACCGAAACCCGAACATTGTCGGGCAAGTCCGGAACTCGACTCCCCCTGCCGACCACCCGGGCTACGGTCGACCGGACGTGCGATCACGGGGGTTGGGCTTCGAATGAGCAATCAGATCGTCAAGGCACTCGAGCACGCGGCGCAGAAGGTCGGTACCGCGATCGCCAAGGACGCGAGCAAAGCCGTCAAGGACCTGTACCACTCGGCAGGCAAGAACCTGAAGAAGGTCGCGGCCAACGTCCGTGAGGTGGAGGAGAAGCACGCCAAGGACCTGGCGAAGGCCTTCGAGAAGGGCGGCAAGGACGGCGCCCACCACCCACACGCCCCCAGGGGCGGCGGGCCGAAGGGCCACGGGCACCCGAAGGGGCGCGGCCGTGGCCAGGTGAAGGACCCTCGCACCGAGGGCCGTGACCACGGCACCCGCAAGTGCCCCGGCGAGCCCGTCGACATCGCGACGGGGCGGATGTTCATCGACCAGGTGGACGCCTCGCTGCCCGGCTCGCTGCCGCTGCTGTTCACCCGTAACTTCGAATCGGGCCTGCTGACCGGCCGTTGGATGGGCCCGAAGTGGCTCTGCACCTTCGACGAGCGCCTGGAGCTCGACGAGCACGGTGTCGTCCACATCCGCGCCGACCGCATCACCCAGGCCTACCCCCACCCCGAACCGGGCGACCCCGTCCACGCCTCCGCCGGCTCCCGCCACGAACTCGCCGTCGAAGACGGCCTGTTCACCGTCACCGACCCGGCCACCGGCCTGGTGAAGACCTTCACCCCCGACGGCGACGAAGCCCTCCTCACCGAAGTCCGCGACCGCCACGGCCGCCACTACACCCTCACCTACGACCCCGACGGCACCCCCCTCTCCATCACCCACTCCGGCGGCTACCGACTCCTCGTCACCGTCGAACACGCCCGCATCACCGCCCTGCGCCTGACCACCCCCGACGGCGACGTGATGCTCATGCGTTACGGCTACACCGACGGCCACCTCAGCGCGGTCTACAACTCTTCCGGCAAGCCGATGCGCTTCGCCAACGACACCGCCGGCCGCATCCTCTCCTGGACCGACCGCAACAACTCCCAGTACCAGTACACCTACGACCCCTTCGACCGCGTCACCGACGAAGGCGGCACCGACGGCGCCCTCCGCTTCCAGTTCGCCTACGGCGACCTCGACCCCGCCACCGGCCTGCGCGAACACACCGAGACGAACGCCCTCGGCGCCACCACCACCTACACGATCAACCACCACGCCCAAGTTGCCGCCGTCACCGATCCCTTGGGCCACACCACGACCTACGAACGCGACGACTTCGACCGCCTCCTCGCCGAGACCGACCCCCTCGGCCGCACCACCCGCTACGCCTACGACGGCGCCGGAGACCTCACCACCATCACCCGCCCCGATGGGCTGCAGTCCACCGCCACGTACATGGATGGCCTCAGCCTCCCCGTCTCGATCACCACCCCTGGTGGGGTCACCTGGCGGCACACCTATGCCGGGCACGGACTCTGCAGCTCGATCACCGACCCGCTCGGCGCCACCACCACCTACACCTACGACGATCTAGGTCATCTCACCTCTGTCACCGATGCGCTCGGGAACGTCACCCTGGTCCGAAACAACCCCGCCGGGCTGCCCTGCGAAATCATGGACCCGAGCGGCGTGACCACGTCCTACCAGTACGACGCCTTCGGACGCATCGTCGCCGTCGCCGACCCGAGCGGTGGTGTGGTGCGGCTGGCGTGGACCGTTGAGGGCTATCCCGCCAGCCGGACTGCCCCGGACGCCGGAACGGAGGCGTGGACGTACGACGGTGAGGGCAACTGTGTGACCTACACCGATCCATTGGGCCGGACCACAGTCTTTGAGTACACCCACTTCGAGACGTTGGCGGCCCGCACCGGACCGGACGGGGCCCGCATCACCTTCACCCACGATGCCGACATGAAATTGGTCGCAGCCACCAGCGCCCTCGGGCAGCAGTGGACCTACGTCCATGACGCGGCCGGCCGCCTGATCGGCGAAACCGACTTCGACGGCCGCACCGTACGCTACGAGCTTGACGCCACCGGGCGGATCGCCGCGGTCACCAACCCGCTCGGGGAAGTCACCGGCTACACGTACGACATGCTCGGCCGCCCCGTGGCCAAGGACGCGAACGGGCAGGTCACCACGTACGAGTACAACGCCGCCGGATACCTGACCCGGGCAGCCAACCCGGACGCCGACGTGGTCAGGAGCGTTGACGCCGTGGGCAATGTGGTGACGGAGAGCGTGAACGGACGCACCACCAGCCACACCTACGACCTGCTCGGCCGCCGCACCGCCCGCACCACTCCTGCCGGGCACCGCAGCACCTGGACCCACGATCCGGCGGGCCGACCCGTTGTCCTTGACACCGGCAGCGGCCGGAGCATCCGGTTCAGCTACGACGCGGCGGGACGGGAGCGACTGCGGACCATCGGCGAGCGCCTCGCTCTTGCCAGTGCCTGGGACAACGCGCACCGCCTGGCGGCGCGGACCCTGCAGACCGTCGGGCCGGTCGGGCCCGAGGTGCTGGTGGACCACGCGTATCGCTACCGTCTCGACGGCAACCTCAGTGAAATGGACGACCGCTTCTCCGGCCGCCGGGCCTTCGAGCTCGACGCCGCCGGACGGGTCACGTCCGTTCAGGCCGCCACCTGGACCGAGAGGTACGCCTACGACCCGGCCGGCAACCTCACCGACGCCGACTGGCCCGCCACCGACCACACCGAGGCCGCTCTCGGGGGCCGGACCTTCTCGGGTACGCGGCTGGCCACCGCAGGTCGGATCCGTTACGAGTACGACGCTGCCGGACGGACCACACTCCGTCAGGTCACTCGGCTCTCCCGCAAGCCCGACACCTGGCGCTACTCCTGGGATGCCGAGGACCGTCTCGCCCAGGTGACCACACCGGACGGAACACGTTGGCGCTATCTCTACGACCCCTTCAACCGACGCATCGCCAAGCACCGTCTGGTTTCCGGCGGAGACCAGGTCGAGGAGCAGACCGACTTCGTCTGGGACGACGAGACACTCGTGGAGCAGACCACGCACGCCGCCTACCTGCCCGGCCCGCACACTCTCAGCTGGGATCACCAAGGCCTGCACCCGCTCGCCCAGACCGAGACCATCTCCCACCAGGGCCAGGTGGACCGCCGGTTCTTCGCCATCGTCACCGACTTGGTCGGCACCCCCACCGAACTGATCGACACGACTGACGACAGCATCGCCTGGCGGGCCGACTCCGCACTGTGGGGTCACACCACCTGGCCCAGCACCAGCAACACCTACACTCCGCTGCGTTTCCCCGGCCAGTACTTCGACCCTGAGACCCGGCTCCACTACAACCTCAACCGCTACTACGACCCCGAGACCGCTCGCTACACCACTCCCGACCCGCTAGGGCTGTCGGCCGCCCCCAACCCCGACACCTACGTCCACAACCCGCACACCTGGGTGGACCCGCTCGGACTCTCCCCGCACCCCCGGCGGCCCGGCCGCCTGTCCGATCCATTGCCGCAGGGACTTCCGAAGACCCACGTCCGTGCCTACGAGGAGATCCGCGCGGGGCGCGGTGTGCCGCAGACTCCGCCCGGGTCGAACGTCCAGCAGATCTTCAACGGCCGCCGACGCCATGAGCGGCCATGGGCCGGTGCCAAGGAGTGGCGGGTTCCCGGTCAGCGGGACGGGGACACCTGGCGGATCCTGGAGAAGACGCTCCCGGACGGCCGAAAGGTCATGGGGTGGACCACCGATCACTACGACACCATCCACCCCTTCGGTGCCCCGCACTTCCCCGATGCCGGGTGGAGCTAGAGTTGCCTGGGCCAGTACGGACGCCCGGCTTGCCGGGCACGGGGAGGGAAGATCCCGAGGTGACTGCAGACTCTCCCGCGCACCCGCTCTACCGGCTCGTCGAAGACGAAGAGGACTGTGAAATCCTTTCCGCGCGAGACCTCGACGGGTTCTTCGCGGCGGTGCCGCCGGCCGAGTCCGCGCTCGTGAGGTTCATCGGGACCTCCGTCCCTCCGGGGTCTTCGTCACGGTTGATCGAGGACGTGGAGCTCCGCGTGGTGGATGCCGCGGGCGCCCCCCTGGCCTACTACTACGTCGGAAGTGCCGAGATCCGCTCCGTCCTCCCCAGCGAGACCGTCGACGGGACCACCGACGTGCTGACCTCGTTCTTCGGCTACACCCTGCCGTACCCCGGGGCCCGCGAGATCTGGCCCCGCTGGGCCTCCGGCGTACCGATCCAGCGGGGCGAGTGGCGGGCCTATCCACCGGAGCTGTACGGCAGTTGGTTGCATGTGGCACAGCAGGCGTGGTTCTCCTCCGGCCGTCGGGCCCGGCGGTACGGCGACGAACGGGAGTATCTGCTCGACGGCTCCCACATGATCAACATCGCTGGCTTCTACTGCGCCCTCGGAGAGTCGGTGAACGGTCCCGGAGGGTACTGCGGCTCCAACCCCAGTGCCCTGGAGGACTGTCTGATCTCCACTCCTCAGGATGTCGCCCCGCTCCGGCTGGTCTGGCAGAACTTCCGCGTCGCCGAGCAGAGCCTCGACCCGGACGAACTCGGCTACGCCCTGGAAGTTCTTCGGCACAACGGCGTGGATCTCGTCCTCGACTGAGCCATGTCGGCCGAGCGGATGCGGCCTGGACGGCGCCATTCAGACGGTGTGAGCTGGGCGGGCAAGGACCACCCGATGAATCCGCTGGACTCGGTCGGCAGCCACGGTCAGTTGGCCATGCGACTGGTGCCGGAACCACGAATCGGATCCGGCTGCGGGCACGGTGCGGTGCGCGGAGTTCGAGTTAGAGAAGGCCTGGCCGCTCTTCGCCGATCGCCGGCGGCGGTCGACCCCAACTCACGCGGAAGGGTTGAAGTTGACGGCCGAACGGTGGATGACTGTCCGTCTTCGTTCCCCCGGTGCTGAAGGTCTGAGACCTTCAGCAGGGTCGTGTACGACGCCTGGGAGTTCACCGCCAGCGCCTAGGTCGGACCGATCTGCGCCGGAGGAGGCATCACCGCCGTGCTGCACTGCTCCACCTCGCTGGCTGCTGTTGGTGCGGTACCGTCCGGCGCGCAAGCAGGAAGTGGCACCAGCTGCAGCTCCAGGGAGACCATCAGCATCATGGGTGAGTACAGCACCGGTAGCGCCTACAACGGTGTCGGCCCTGCAGACGTTCTCCGTTCCGGGGATGAACGCCCACCTCTTGTCGCACTGTCCTCCTCACAGCGTCTGGCGATCATCCGCTTCGCCTTCTGTCTCGTCCTCGTGGTAGCCCTTCTGGCGGCTCCCGTGGTGACCGTCTCCGTTGTCCAGGAGCGCGGGCACTTCACGTACGAGAGGGTCGACACGCGACTGCACGGGTGACGCGCTGCAGTAGGGGCGGCCGCGTACGCCTATGACCACCTGAGTCGGCAAGAGAGCGAGTGTGGACGGTCAGATTGACTCGACCGCGATGCGCGGATGGCAGAGCCTGCGCAGATCGTCGATGTCGCTCGTGACAACGGTGACGTCACCACGTTCGAGGTGAGCCGTGGCCGCGAGCATCGCATCGATGGCGAACTTGTGGCCGTGCAGCCCTTCGGCCGCAAGCAACTTGCTCGCTGCGCGGGCGATCTCCTCCGTGACGGAGCGCACCTTCGCCAGGGAGACGGCGTGATCGAACGCAGCTTGCGGCACTCTCGGGTCACGGGCTTCCACCAGCGTCGCCGCGCTCGTGACAACCAGCAGATCGAGGTTGCGGGCGACATCCAACCAGACCGTCATGTCGCGGTGCCGACGGGAGAGCTTGGAGAGCGCCTCGCTGTCGAGAACAAGCGTTCCGCTCACGCGGCGTCCGCGGGAGCCGCGGTGTCGCGGTGGGCAGCGTGGTGGGCGCGGATGCGCTCGGCCATGGCCGCCGTCTCAGCCGGATCGACCGGGCCGTGCTCCGCTTCGGCGGCAGCGATGTACTCATCGATGGCCTCGCGTTGAAGCTGTCGCTGAACGGCCTCTTCGATGTAGGAGGAGACGCCCTGCTTCCCGGCGCGTGCGCGAATCGCCTCGAGAGTCTCGGCACGCAAGGAGACGCTGGTGACACGGGTCTTGCCAGGGCGAGGCGTATCCATGGAAAAAGTGTAGTACAACACCTGTGAAGGGTGTCATCGTGCGACCGCCACCCTGCTGCCATGGGCGGTGGCTTCGAACGGTACCGACGCGAGGCCGAGAGTCTGACGAACGGCCCGGCGGGCGACGAGATCGAGGAGGTCGCCCGCGGGTAAGACGATGCGGTCCTGTGGCTGCACCACCCGACCGGCCGGCTCCTGACAGGACAGGGCGGTAAGATCGCGAACTTCCTCCGGCCTGGCAACCCACGGAAGTACCTGGAAGGCGAAGTTGACCGATGACAGGACCGCGTTCGACCGCGAGCTTGCGCGGGCGTTCTCAGCTGAGGGGTGGCGAACGGAGGTCACCGCTTCCCAGGTAGCAGCCCGCTGGCGGCGGTTCGCCGAGGACTGCGAGGCGGGATTCGCCTGGGACTTGGAGGACTATCTCGGTGACCTGACCCTGCGGACGACGCTCGCCGCAGTGCTCCCCGGGGCGGTGGGCACGGGGGCGGACGCGCTGCGGGCACAGGTCGAGGAGGCCGACCTGCGGCTCCGCCAAGTCCTGACCCGGGAGGCGTTCCCTCGGCAGCCGGCCGGCCAGTGGTGGCTGCGGAACTGCCCGGAGTACGCGGCCCGGCGCTTCTGCGCGGAGTTCGAGGAGGCCTACGGCGTCCGGATCGTCGCTCGATCACGCTATGACGAAGACGTGACCGAACTCGCCGGGCTGCTCATCGCTGGTCTCACTCCGGCCGAGGCCTGCCTGGAGTTCCGGGCCTCCGGCCGCTACTCCGCCGGGACGGACGCTCTGTTCCTACGAGCCGCCCGCGAGGCACTCGGCCTCGACCAGCAAGGCTGACCGCACGCTCTGGTCGTGGCTCACCGGAGGAACCACCGACACGGGACTCCGCGCGGCCCTTCCAACGTAGAGCTCCCGGGTGCCCCGGGGCTCCGCGGCCCGTCCGGCCGGTCGAGCACGATCACGTCGAGCCGTGGGAAGACCCGCGGGAGCTCGCCGACGCCGAGCATCGGGGCCGCTCGGAGCCTGCCTCGGTGACCGGGCGGCCAGGGCCGCGTAGGGTCGGCGGTATGCGCTTGAGTACCGTGATCCTCCCCATCCACCGGTGGGCCGAGGGTCAGAAGATCTGGCGGCGGGCCGAGGACCTCGGGTTCCATGCCGCGTACACCTATGACCACCTGAGCTGGCGGAGCTTCCGGGACGAGCCGTGGTTCGGCTCGGTGCCGACGCTGACTGCGGCCGCCACGGCGACGGAGCGGATCCGGCTCGGGACGCTGGTGACCTCGCCGAACTTCCGGCATCCGGTGACGCTGGCGAAGGAGCTGATCACGCTGGACGACGTGTCCGGCGGGCGGCTGACGCTGGGGATCGGGGCCGGCGGGATCGGGTACGACGCGACGGCGATGGGGCAGGAGGCGTGGTCGCCGAAGGAGCGGGCGGAGCGGCTGGGCGAGTTCCTGCCGCTGCTGGACGAGCTGCTGACCACGGACGCGGTGACGCGCGAGGGCACGTACTACTCGGCGGTCGAGGCACGGAACATCCCCGGGTGCGTGCAGACGCCGCGGGTGCCGTTCTACGTGGCGGCGACCGGGCCGCGCGGGCTGCGGCTGGCGGCCGAGCACGGCCAGGGCTGGGTGACGTACGGCGACCCGAAGGGCCCGGCGGACGTGCCGGTGGAGCAGGCGCCGACCGTGATCGCGCAGCAGATCGCGAAGCTGACGGCGGCGTGCGAGGCCAAGGGCCGGGACGTCGCGACGCTGGAGAAGGTGCTGCTGCAGGGCTCGACGGCGGAGAAGCCGCTGCAGTCGGTGGACGCGTTCGTCGACTGGGCGGGCACCTACCGGGAGCTGGGGATCACGGAGCTGGTGATCCACTGGCCGGTGCCGGACTCGATCTTCGAGAACGACCTCGCCGTCTTCGAGCGGATCGCCACCGAGGGTATGGCCCAGCTGGGTTGACGGTCCGTTCTATGCTCGCGGGATGAGTCTGGAATGGGAGCAGGTCATCGTCCACTCGGTGGATCCGGCGGCGCTGGGGCAGTGGTGGGCCGAGGCGCTCGGGTGGGTCGTGGTGTTCAGGTCGGAGGACGAGTTCGAGATCCGGCCCGCGCCGGACCGGATGCCGGGGCTGGACTTCGTCCGGGTCGAGGAGCAGCACAAGGCCAAGAGCCGGCTGCACCTCGACTTCCGGCCCGACGACCAGGAGGCCGAGGTGGCCCGGCTGGTGGCGCACGGTGCGCGCCGGGTCGACATCGGCCAGGGTGAGCAGTCGTGGGTCGTCCTGGCCGATCCCGAGGACAACGAGTTCTGCGTGCTCGGGCAGCGGAAGGCCGGCTGACCGCCGGGGCCCGCGACGGTCAGGGGTGGAGCCAGCTCGCCTGTGGCTTGGGGGCGGTGTTCAGGTGCGCGATCTGGTCGGCCGGCAGGGCGGTGGGCCAGATCGCGACCTCGCTGATCGAGCCGTTCCAGAAGTCCACCCAGTGGGACTTGTAGCGGGCCCGGCCGATCTCGATCGGGCCGCCGGTGGTGAAGATGCCCGGGGCGTGGACGGTCTGGGCCAGGGCCCCGTCGACGTAGAGCGAGACGGTTGCGGCCTTGGCGTCGTACACGCCGGTGAGGGTGGTCCACTTGCCGGTGGTGGCCGGGCCCGGGGACAGGGCCATGACGCTCTTGCCGGTCGCGGCGGCCGTCTGCACCTTGAAGACCCACCGGTTGCGGGTGGTGGCCGAGGAGTCCTCGCGGCCCAGGTAGAGCGAGAAGAAGCCGTCGCTGCCCTGGGAGACGGCGGCCTTCGTGTCGCCTCCGGCGTTGTTGAGGACCACGGCCGAGACGGTGAAGCTCGCGGCGGTGTTGATGACGGCGTTCTTGACCTCGGCGTAGCCCTCGTGGTCGGCGGCGACGGTCAGCGCCGGGCCGGTGCGGCCGTTCACCGGCCCGACCTGGACGGCGTTGCCGAGGTGCAGCCCGGCGGCGTGGGGCGCGGCTGAGCCGGAGGCGGAGGGGGAGCCGGAGGGGGACGGGGACGCCGCCGTGGCGGAGGGCGCGGTGGCAGGTGCGGCGGCAGGTGCGGCCGCCGTGGCAGCCGGCTTCGCCGTGCCGGAGTGCTGCGCGACCACCGCCGCCGCCAGGATGCCGCCCAGCGCCAGTGCGCCCGCCGCGCCGCCGCCGATCCGCAGCAGCCGCTTGCGGCGGCCCTCCCGCTCGTTCGCCTCGGCCATCGCCGCCCAGTCCGGCTCGCCGCCGGGTATCCCTGACGGGCTCCCGGGCCCACCCCAGCCGCCGCTCATGCTGCTCACTCCCCTTCGACCGATCCCCGCACTCTAGGCTGCCGTGCTCACGTCGCGGGTGACCGGGGCGTCGAAGTCGATGGGGTAGCGGTACTGCCAGGCGCTCTTCTCCGGCTTCATCAGCTTGAACATCGGGGGCAGCAGAGCGTCGCGCAGCACCCGGGCGACGGGGCCGGCCGCCTTGCGGGCGTTGGTGCGGGCGGTGGCCTTGATGATGCGCTCGACCCGGGGGCGGCGCAGGGCTTCGTAGTGGGCGAGGGCCTGCGGGAGGGGCAGGTCCCGCAGGCAGCGGGCGAGTTGGACGGCGCTCTCGGCGGCGAGCGAGGCGCCCTGGCCGGAGCTGGACGAGGGGGCGTGGGCGGCGTCGCCGGTGATCACCAGGCGGCCGCGGCTCCAGCGGTCGAGGCAGGGCATGTTCTCGGTGGAGCCGGCGAAGAGCAGGGTGGCCGGGTCGGTCGCGGCGAGCATCTGCTCGGCCGGGGTGGCGTCGCCGGCGCAGGCCTCGCGCAGCCGCGCCAGCCAGTGCTCGGCGCCGCCGGCCCGCTGCTCGGCGACCGGGAGCGGCCCCGGGACGGGCAGGTTGACGAACCAGACGCCGGTGCCGTCGTCGAAGACCTGCCAGCCGAAGAAGCAGCGCTTGCCGAAGGCCATGTGCATCACGCCCTCGGTCGGCGCCAGACCGGTGGGCCCGACCAGGCCGCCGAACCCGGCCGTCCCGGCGAACCGGGGCTCGGGGGCGGCCGGGTCGATCAGGCGGCGCACGGTGGAGCGGATGCCGTCGGCGCCGATCAGCACGTCGGCCGTCGCGGTGGTGCCGTCGGCGAATTCGGCGGTGACGCCGTCCGGGCCCTCGGCGGCGCCGGTGAGCCGCTTGCCGTACACGGTGGTGAGGCCGCGCTCCTCGGTGGCCCGGCGCAGCGCGCCGAACAGCTCGGCGCGGAGCACGAAGCGCTGCGGTGGCAGCCCGGGCAGGGTGGCGAACTCGGCCAGCCGCTTGCCGTTCCAGCTCTGCAGGACGATCGCGTGCATCGGCGTGCTGGCGGCGCGGATCGCCTCGCCGGTGCCGATCGCGTCGAAGGCCTGGAGGCCGTTGGGCGCGATGCCCATGCCGCCGCCGACGGCCTCGGCCGGGCCTTCGTACGCCTCGAAGATCGTCGCCTCGATGCCCGCCCGCTGCAGCGCCATCGCGGCGACCGGGCCGGCGATCCCGCCGCCGATGACCAGTGCGGAGCGGACGGTGCCGCCCTTGGTGCCAGTCGTTGTCTCCATGACTCGATAGTTGCACTGAATCTAGTCTCAATGCAACTAGTTTGGCGGTGGGTACGATGCGGGCATGAGTGCTGCGCCCCGGAGCTCCCCGCTGGCCCTGACCGTGCTGGCCCTGCTGCACTACAAGCCGCTGCACCCGTACGGGGTGCAGCGGCTGCTGAAGGAGTGGGGCAAGGACCAGGTGGTGAACGTCGGCCAGCGGGCGGGGCTCTACCGGACGATGGGCCGGCTGCTGGAGGCCGGGCTGATCACCGTGCGGGAGACCGGGCGGGACGCGCTGTACCCGGAGCGCACCGTCTACGAGCTGACCGGGCTGGGCAGCGCGACCGCCCACCGCTGGCTGGACGAGATGCTGGCCGGCCCGAAGCAGGAGTATCCGGAGTTCCCGGCCGCACTCTCGCTGGTGATGCTGCTGACCCCGGAGGCGGCGGCGGACGCGCTGGGCCGCCGGGCCGCCGCGCTGGAGGCCGCGCTGGCGGCGCATGAGGGCGATCTGGCCCGATCGGCCGAGCTCGGGCTGCCGCGCGTCGTACTGCTGGAGTCCGAGTACCTGCGGGCGGTCACTGCCGCGGAGCTCGGCTGGGTGCGTGAGGTGCTGGCCGACCAGGCGGCGGGCCGGCTGGACTGGTCGCCGGAGGAACTGCTGGCCCTGGCGGGTGCGACGGACGACTCCGAGGAGGAGGTCCGGGGCGGCTGAGGGTACGCCGGAGGGGGCCGCCCCTGGCGGGACGGCCCCCTCCGGGCCGGGGCCGGGCTCAGGCGGTGAGCTCGACGTCCTTGGCCGGGGCGGGTTCCCCGGCGGCCTCGGGGCGGGCGTGCTGCGGGAGCAGGAAGACGGCCAGGAAGACCACGACCAGCATGGCGAGCTCCACGCCGAGGGTGAGCTGCTCGGCCCGGACGAAGCTGGTGGTCTTGATCTGCTCGAAGAAGACCGTGCCCAGGATCGCGGTGCCCAGGGCGGCGCCCAGCTGCTGCACCGAGGTGAGGGTGCCGGAGGCGGAGCCGGTCTCGTGCGGCTCGACCGAGGCGAGCACGGTGTCGAAGAACGGCGCCATCACGAAGCCCATGCCGAGGCCGGTGACGGCCAGGGCGGGCACCAGCTGCCAGGGGGTGACGGCCGCGCCGGCCAGCCCGAGGGTGAGGACCACCCCGCCGACGCCGAGCGCCATCACGATCAGGCCGCCGTGCATGACCTTGCGGCCGTACTTGGTCAGCGCCTGCGAGGTGACGAACGCGATGACCATGCCGATCGAGGACGGGATGCCGGCCAGGCCCGCCTTGAGCGGCGAGTAGTGCAGGCCGATCTGGGTGTAGAGGCTGAAGGTCAGCCAGAAGCCGGTCATCGCGGAGAAGAAGACCAGGCCGAGCACCATGCCGCCGCTGAAGCCGCGCTTGCGGAACAGGCTGGGCTCCACCAGCGGGTCCTGGCCGCGGGCGCTCTTGCGGTTCTCGTACCAGGCGAAGACGGCGAAGACGGCGATCGAGGCGGCGATCAGGGCGAAGGCCCAGGCCGGCCAGCCGTGCTCACGGCCCTGGACCAGCGGGAAGACGATCAGCGCGGCGCCGGCCGCGGCGAGCACGGCGCCGAGCAGGTCGAGCCGGACCACCCGGGTGCTGCGGTGCTCGGGCAGGAAGACGAGGCCGCCGGCGATGGCGAACAGGCCGAGCGGGATGTTGATCAGGAAGATCATCCGCCAGCCGGAGCCCCAGAGGTCGGCGTCCACGAGCCAGCCGGCCAGGATCGGGCCGCCGACCGTGGACAGGCCCATGACCGGGCCGAACATGCCGAAGGCCGCGCCCTGCTCCTCGTCGGAGAACATCTCCTTGAGCATGCCCAGGCTCTGCGGCAGCATGATCGCGCCGAGCAGGCCCTGGAACACCCGGGCGGCGATCAGCTGGCCCGGCTCCTGGGCCAGGCCGCAGGCGATCGAGCCGAGGGTGAAGCCGACGGCGCCGACCAGGTACATCCGCTTGCGGCCGAAGATGTCGCCGAGGCGGCCGCCGGTGATCAGGCCGATCGCCATGGCGAGGGTGTAGGCCGCGCCGAGCCACTGGATCAGGCTCTCGCCGCCGCCGATGTCGGTGCGGATCGAGGGCCCGGCGATGTTGGTGACCAGGGAGTCGAGCAGGTCCATCACCTCGGCGGCGAGGATGACGAACAGCGCGACCCAGCGCCAGCGGTACGGGGTTGCGGGGCTCGGCCCCGCGGGGTTGAGAGTCATCGTGGCTCCAGGAACGTCGTTCATCGTAACGAACACTGTTCTACAGCCCGATCGGCGTTCGGTCAACAGCGTTCGTCTTAACGAACGGTGTTCGCCGGGGGTACGATGTTCGTGACGACAGCGCGCGGAAGCAGGTGGCCCATGGACTCTTCGAGCCCCGAGACGATGCCGGAGGTCCCGTGGCGCAAGGCACGCAAGACCGAGGTGCGGCAGCCGCTGACCCAGGCGGCGATCGTCGAGGCCGGCATCCGCATCCTGGACGCGGAGGGGCTCGCGGGTGTCACCATGCGGCGGGTCGCCCAGGAGCTCGGCACGGGCCCGGCCTCGCTCTACGCGCACGTCTCCAACAAGGACGAGCTGTGCGAGCTGATGCTGGAGCAGATCGCCGGTGAGATCCGGCTGCCCGAGCAGCACGAGCCGGAGCGCTGGAAGGAGCAGGTCATCCAGATCTGCCGCGAGGCCCAGCAGGTGTACTCGAGCCACCGGGACATCACCGTGGTCTCGCTGGGCAGCATCCCGGTGGGCGCCAACCAGCTGCGGATCGCCGAGTTCCTGTTCGGCCTGCTGCTCAAGGTCGGCATCCCGGACCAGGTCGCCGCGTGGGCCCTCGACGGGCTCGGCCAGCTGATCGACGCGGACGCCTACGAGGGAGCGCTCTACGCCAGCAGGCTCGCCCCGGGGGCGGACGAGAACTCCTACCAGAAGCAGATCAAGGAGTACTTCAGCCAGCTCCCCGCCGACCGCTTCCCGCTGCTCAGCAGCATGGCCGAGACGATGGTCGAGGGCGGCGGGGACGACCGCTTCGCGTTCAAGCTGGAGGTCTTCCTGCGCGGCCTCGAGACGTACATCAAGGCGTAGCTCCAGCGGGCCTACGGCTTGGCGATGACCACCGTCACGGTGAAGTTCTGCTGGTCGGGGGCGCAGGGCTTGGCCTCGCCGCAGCTGGTGCGGTGGGCGGTGAGCTGTGCGGTGCCGGGGGTGTGGGCGTAGTAGGTGGCGCTGACGGTGCCGCAGCCGCCGCCGGGGTGGCAGGTCGGCGTGGCGGTGGCGGTCGGCGTGGCCGTCATGGGGCCTCCGACGCGGGCCGTCGGGATGAGCAGCTTCAGGTCGGAGCTGGCGGGCGGCGACCAGTAGGTGCTGTGCAGCGTCACGGTGACCGGGGTGCCGACGGTGACGTGCACGGTGGTGCCCTCCGCGTGCTCGTCCAGGGCGACCGGTGCGGGCGCGGTGGTGGGAGCGGTGGCCGAGGGGGCGGCCGGGGCGGGCGTTTGCCGCGAGCCGCAGGCGGTCAGGGTGGCGGCGGTGAGCAGGGCCAGGGCGAGCGGGGCGGTTCTCAACGGGGGCTCCTAGGGGTCTCGGGGGCCGGTGCGGATGAGACGCAGCCGGGGGCGGATCGGCTCCCGTCCCGGAGGAAACAAGACCGGGGTAGGCCTGGATCAGGCCTACCCCGGTGCTCGTACTGTCAGGCGTGGTGCGTCAGGAGACGGTCACGTCGTCGAAGTAGGTGTAGGTGGCGTCGCCGGGGTAGTTGTCGTCGACGTTGGTGAGGGTCAGCGTGTAGCTGTGGCCCGGGGTCAGGGTGCCGCTCGCGGTCTTCCAGCCACCGTTCAGGGTGCAGGTCTTGGCGAGGACGGTCACCGTGGTGTTGGTGGTGTTGTCCTTGAGGGTGGCGGTCGCCCAGTCGTACGTCACGGTGTCGTTGCAGGTGACGTTGTAGCCGAAGCTGACCTTGGAGCTGCCGGTGGGGGCGGTGAAGGTCTGGGCGACGGAGGACGAGGCGGTCGGGTTGGTGGAGCCGAGGAGCGCGCCGTAGCTGCCGGTGTGGGCGGCGGAGGAGCTCGCGGCCGCGGTGCCGGTGGTGGTCCAGCCGCTCAGGCTGCCGGTCTCGAAGCCGCCGTTGGTGACGCCGCCGGTGACGACCGCGCCGACCGTCCAGGTGAAGGTGGTCGAGCCGGTGGCGCCGGTGCCGTCGGTGGCGGTGACGGTCACCGAGGAGGTGCCGGCGGTGGTGGCGGTGCCGGAGACCAGGCCGGTCGAGGAGATCGACAGACCCGCCGGGAGACCGGTGGCCGAGTAGGTCAGGGTCTGGCCGGAGGCCGAGTCACTGGCGTTGACCTGCAGCGAGGCGGCGGTGTTGACCGTGGTGGTCTGGGCGCCCGGGTTGGTCACCGTCACGACGTTGCCGTGGTTGAGGATCGCGTGCGAGATGGCGCAGGAGTTGGTGTCGTTCGACCAGCTGGCCTGCTCGGCGAAGGTGCCGTAGGAGCCGAAGCTGACGTTGGCCGCACCGCCGGTGGTGCCGGGCTTGAGCCAGGCGCACTCGTCGGAGTTCTCCTGGCCGTTGTAGGAGCTGCCCGAGACGTGGTTGGTCCAGCCGCCCGCCGGGTTCTGGTCCGACATCATCTCGTGCCACTCGTGGCCGAGGGTCATCGTCCAACCGTCCAGCGTGCCGGGCGAGTTGACGAAGCCGACGCCGCAGCCGGCGCCCATGTCGATGTTGTACGGCTGGTTGCTGAACGCGATGTCGCCGTAGGGGGAGGCCGCCGCACCGCCGGTCAGGGTGGTGTCGCCGTTCCAGTCGTGCCAGGCGCAGTACCCGGTGTTCGGGTCCTGGTAGTTGTCCGGGTTGGTGCCGTGGGGCGACAGGATGACGTAGTACGCGTCGCGGTTGGCGGCGGCCGTGGTGTTGCCGAAGTGGGCGGCCGCGTTGACGGCCTCCACCCCGAGCTGGTGGCCGGTCGCCGAGGCCGGGGAGGCCGCCGCGTTGTCGTACCAGACGCCGGAGAGCACGCCACCGGCCTGGTACGGGATGAAGTTGGCGTTCGCGGGGCAGCTGGTCGCGCCGTTGGCCACGCCGGCGCCGTCGCACCACTGGGTCAGGTCGGCGGACCAGGTCTCGCCGTTGGTGCCGATGCCCTTGAACATCTGCTGGGTGGCGCCCGCCGCGCCGGCCGAGTCGCCGGAGAACTTGGCGTTGCCGTTGGCGTCGGTGGTCTGGGTGCCCCACTGGCTGCCGTAGAAGACCAGGTAGACCTTGGAGTGGCCGCTCTGGACGCCGATGCCGTCGACACCGCCGCCGTAGGAGAGGGTCTGCTGGCCGGTGGCGGCCGCGTGCGGCTGGGCCGCGATCTGGGCGCGCTTCTTGGCGGCGTACTGCTGCATGCCCGGCAGCTTGCTCTTGGTCATCTGCGGGCTGAACGGGTTGAACTCGTTGTGGATGCCGGAGTCGGTGGCCGACACACCGTGGTGCGCGACGCCGGAGACCAGCGGGTGTGCGGCGGCCATGGCCGGGGACGCGACGGCGGTCAGGCCGGCGGCGGCGAGGGTCAGCGAGGCGAGGCCGGTGAAGGTCACCAGCCGCTTGCGGGTCGTGGGGGAACCACCCATGGGTGAGGGAGCCTCTCTCGATGGAACAGGTGGCACGGGCGGCGTGGGGGTGCCCGCGCTCGGAGGTGCGCGCAATTCTCGAAGCGAATTCCGCGCCGACCAGGGTGAGGAATGGTGACCTCAGGATGCTGGTCGACCACTGCGGGCTGAAGCAAAGCAGAGCGCTTGATCGGCGGTCAATGGGTCGTCGTAAGGAAATTCTCAGAAACGCCGAAGTCGCAGGTCAGGCGCCATTGACAGGGTGCTCGGTGACGCGCGTAGCAATAAACTGTATAGATGTGGCCCACACTGTTGAATTGAATCAAGGGGGTGATTGCGGGCGATTCTTTGCCCAATTTTGAAATTCTGGGGGCAGGGCCCGGGGGCAGGGGAGGGGGAGGCCGGCACGGGCAAGGCGCAGGGCGCCGCACTGAAGCCGTACACCACGCTGCCGGGGCGGTACTGAACGTGACGGTGACCAAGCCGACCGGCTACAGCTACCTGACGGTCTACCCGACCGGCCGGACGCCGGGGGCGGGCTCCGTTGCGGTTCGGTTACGGAGGTGCCCGGTTTGCTGGGCATTGTGGGGTGTGTCATGGATAAGTGCGTTGTTGGCCCGGGTGGGCGGCTCTCATAATTCGGTCGGCCGTAGTGGGCGGCCGGTTCGGTGGGGGAGTCAGGTGTCCGAGGAAGTGGACGGGGCGGCGGCGGACGCCGTCGAGGTCCGCAGGCGGCCGCGCGCGGTGACGGTGGCGCTGGCCACGGCCGGGCTGCTGGCGGTCACTGCGGCGAGTGCGGCGGTCACCGTGGCGGTGGGCCGGCCGGACGGGCGGACCACGGTGGCGGCCAGGCCGCCGGTGGCGCAGCAGAGCAAGAGCGCGAGTGCGAGCCCCAGTGCGAGTCCGACGCCGAGCGCCACGCCCAGTGCGGCGCCGGTGACGCCGACGCCCACGCCGGCGCCGAGCTCCACCGTGCACGGCACGGTGGACGGCCAGACGCACGGCGGGGACATCCGGTACTTCCTGCTGCCGCTGCCCGAGGGCGCCGAGGTGTACGGCTCGGCCGACGGCAACAGCCTGAGCAGCAAGGAGGTGGCCGCCGAGTTCGGCAGCACCGACGACATAGCCGGGGTGCTCGACAGTTACGGCTACCAGGACGACGCGGCCGACCGCCACTACCGCACGCTCGACGGCAAGCAGGACGTGATGACCAGGCTGCTGCGCTTCAAGTCGCGGCAGATGGCCAAGGAGTTCGCGCGCGGCACCACCTTCAAGTCGGGGGACACCTTCGACATCGACGGGGACGACGAGGCCCACGGGGTCATCCTGAAGCCCGAACAGCAGGCGTGGACCGGTGAGTTGATCGGTGTCGGGTCGGTCGGCGACATCGAGTACGAGGTCAAGGTGCTGGTGAAGGGCACCCCCGACAAGGCGTTGCTGATGGACGCGATGAAGCGTCAGCGGGAGAGGCTGGCCACCGGTGGATGAGCAGGTGACGGAGGAGCTCGAGCAGACTCCCGAGGTCGAGGAGACCGCGGAGCAGGAGCAGGAGCAGGAGCAGGAGCAGCCGAAGCCGCAGCGGGGCCGCACGGCCCGGCTGCTGGTGGCCGCGCTGCTGCTCGGCCCGCTGGCCGGGGCGGGTGTGGGCTACGCCGTGCAGGCCGCCCGGCCCGCGACCGCGCTGCCGCCGCTGGCCGTTGCGGCCCCGGCGTACCCGAGTGCGGCGCTGGACGCCAAGGCGGCGGCCGAGGCCGCGCCCAAGGCGCTGAACATCGACGGTGACCTGCGAAAGCTGCTGATCGCCAAGCCCGCCGACGCGGAGAGCTGGGACGACTTCGGCCGCGGCGAGCTCAACGGCTGGCTCAGCGTGGGCGAGAAGGCGATGAACTACGGCGGCGCCGACCGCGAGTTCGGCCGGCTGCTGTCCGGCGGATTCCGCCGGGACGCGCTGGTGGTCTGGAAGAAGGGCGACACCAAGTACGAGGTCGAGCTGATCCAGTACGCGGCCGGGCACGCGAGCAGCGCGGTCGACGCCGTCGACAGCCGCCCCTCGGACGTGCACCCGATCGAGGGCACCAGCACCGGCTTCTACTCGGCGGCCAAGACCCCGAAGACCTACGCGGAGAGCACCGAGCAGTACTACGCGGGCACGGCCGTGGCGCACCGGGGTGACGTCGTCATGCGGATCTCGGTCTTCTCGCCGAACCCGGTGGACGAGAACGAGTTGAAGGACCTCGCCAAGCGGCAGTGGGAGCGGCTGGTATGACCGAGAACAGCACCCCCGAGGTCGCGGACAGCACCCTCGAGGCCGTGGAGAGCACTCCCGAGAGCCTGGTCCCCGAGAGCCAGGCGCCCGCGCGCCGCACCGGCGGGCTCGCCCTGCGGGCCGGCGCGGCCGTGGTCGTCGCCGCGCTGCTCGGCGTCGGCATCGGCGTCGGCATCCTGAAGGTGAAGTACCCCGACACCGCGACGACGGCCGCGCCGCAGCCGAGCGCCAGCGCGCCCAGCGGCAGCCCCAAGCCGTCCTTCGGTGCCAACTCCAGCGGCTACCACTTCGGTTCGATGCGCGACCTGCTGGTGCCGGTGCCGAACGGCTACCAGCTCGGGCCGGACTCCGGCGCGTACGGGAACGACACCGAGCTGACGGCGGACCAGCGCACCTCCTGGGTCGAGGACGCCGTGCTCGGCCTGCCCGCGAAGATGCAGCAGGGCGTCCGGGACAGGTGGAAGGAGCTGCACCTGCGCGGCGCCGGCGTGCGGACCTTCCGCAGCGGCCAGGACGACCTGGTCGTCACCATGTGGCTGGTGCAGTACCAGCAGGACGCGGTCAAGGCGGACAACGCCCTGGTCGAGGCGCTCGGTTCGGACTCCGGGCTGTTCCGCACCGGTCCGGACGTACCGGGGCACCCCGAGGCGCACTGCTACCTGCCGTTCGCGGCGCCGGGTGACGCGATCGACAGCCTGATCTGCTCGGCCGCCGAGGGCGACCTGCGGGTCGAGATGCGGGTGGAGGGCATCGCCCCCCTGCCCAAGGACAAGGCCGTCACCCTCTTCACCCAGCAGCTGGCCCGACTGGCCTCCCCAGGAGCTTCCGCATGAGCGACGACCAGAGCAAGGACATGGGGAACCACCAGAGCGAGGCCATGGGGAACCACCGGAGCGAGGACCGGAGCGACGCCCTGACACTCGTCGAGGTGCTCGAGGCCGGTGAGCCCGAGCAGCCCAAGGCGCCGAAGTCCCGCCGCGGCCTGGTCCGCCTGGCCGCTGCCGCGCTGGTGTTCGCGCTGACCGGTACGGCCGCCGCGCTCGCGGTGGCGGCGCCCGAGCGCACCGCGCTGCCCGGGCTGCGCACCCCGAACGACGGGCGGTACAGCTTCGCGCCGCTCACCCTGCCCGCGCTGCCCTCCGGCAAGCCGAAGCCGGACGGTGTCGCGTCGGTCAGCCGGCACTACGCGGACCTGCGGGGGCTCCTGCTGCCCGAGCCCAAGGGCGCGACCCGCGAGCCGGTGGCACACGCCACCCCGCAGACCACGGACGCCGCCTTCGTGCGCTGCACCGACTACGCGGCCCGCGACCTGCACCCGGCGCTCTACACCACCCTGCTCACCGAGTCGGCCTGCCGTGCCGCCGCCGAGCGGGTCTGGACGGGGCCGGACGGCACCCGGACCGAGCTGTGGCTGCTGGGCTTCGGCTCGGCCGCGGAGGCCGGCCCGTTCTACCTCAAGGCCGCCTCGGACAACCCGATCGACCTGCCGGGCCTGCAGGACCTGGACAGCGGGTTCGTCCCGGTCGGCTCGCAGACGGTCTCGGCCTACCGGGCCACCCAGAAGACCGCCGGCGACCACCGGGAGCCGATCGGCCGGGTCGGCTACCTGCAGGCGGGCGACGTGCTGGCGGTGGTGGTGATGACCAACCCGAAGGGTGTGCCCGCGCAGGCCTTCCGGCAGGTGGTCACGCTGCAGGACCAGCTGCTGCAGTGAACCCCCGCGACCCCTAGGGGTCATGGGGGCCGGCGTCATCCGCAAGGAGCAGATGGCTTCGTCATCGCAGCTCATATGCAGGCGAGTTGGCGCCGGTTAGGTTGGTGGACGTGTCCACTGTGTCCACTGTCATCAAGACGGACGGCCTCACCAAGAGGTTCCCGAAGGTCACCGCGCTCGACCAGCTCACCGTAGAGGTGCAGCCGGGCGTGGTCGGCCTGGTGGGGGCGAACGGGGCGGGCAAGTCCACTCTCATCAAGATCCTGCTCGGGCTGGCCCCGGCGACCTCCGGCACGGGCCAGGTGCTCGGTCTTGACATCGCCACCGAGGGCGCCGCGATCCGCGAACGGGTCGGCTACATGCCCGAGCACGACTGCCTGCCGCCGGACGTGTCGGCGACGGAGTTCGTCGTCCACATGGCCCGGATGGCCGGGCTCCCGGCGGCGGCCGCCCGCGAGCGGACGGCCGACACGCTGCGGCACGTCGGCCTGTACGAGGAGCGGTACCGCCCGATGGGCGGGTACTCCACCGGCATGAAGCAGCGGGTCAAGCTGGCCCAGGCGCTGGTGCACGACCCGCAGTTGGTGCTGCTGGACGAGCCGACCAACGGCCTCGACCCGGTCGGCCGGGACGACATGCTGGCGCTGATCCGCCGGGTGTACACCGAGTTCGGCATCTCGGTCCTCGTCACCACGCACCTGCTCGGCGAGTTGGAGCGCACCTGCGACCACCTGGTGGTGATCGACGGCGGCCGGCTGCTGCGATCCTCCTCGACCGCCTCCTTCACCGAGGTCACCCAGCTGCTCGCCGTGGAGGTCACCGACCACCCGCAGGACGAGACGCTGGACGCGGACGCCGCCGTGCGCGAGCGGCTGGCCGCCGCCGGGCTGAGCGTCACGGCGGACGGCTCCCGGGTGCTGCTGGTCGAGATCGCGGGCGACGACACCTACGACACCGTCCGGGACACCGTGGCCGACCTGGGCCTGGGCCTGGTGCGGCTCGAACAGCGCCGCCACCGGGTGGCCGAGATCTTCACGGCCGACCACGACGAGCAGACAGGAGGCCTCCAGGATGTCGCTGCCTCCTGAGAGCACCGCCGCCCGCCCCGACTCCGGGGTGATCCACAACATCGGGTACCGCAGCTACGACGGCCCGCGGCTGGGCCGCTCGTACGCGACGCGCTCGCTGTACGTGCAGAGCCTGCGGGCCGCGTACGGGCTGGGCCGATCGGGCAAGTCCAAGGTGGTGCCGATGCTGATGCTCGGTCTGCCGACCATGGTGGCCGTGCTGCTGGTCGCCATCGCGATCATGACCAACTCGGCCGAGCTCAAGTCGGACTACCCGCAGTTCCTGGACACGGTGGGTCTGATGGTGGAGATCTTCGTGGCCGCGCAGGCGCCCGTGCTGCTCTCGCGCGACCTGCGCCACCACACCATGCCGCTGTACTTCTCCCGCCCGATCACCCGGGGCGACTACGTGCGGGCCAAGTTCGCCGCGATGGTCAGCGCCATGATGATCCTGATGGGCGTGCCGCTGCTGGTGCTCCTCGTCGGTTCGCTGCTCGGCGGGATGAGCTTCGGGCACAACCTCGGGCACTTCCTGATCGGACTGTTCGCCGCGCTGCTGTACGCGCTGCTCTACTCCGCCGTCAGCCTGCTGATCGCGGCGAGCACGCCGCGCCGGGGCTTCGGGGTGGCCGCGATCATGGGTGCGCTGGTGGTCAGCAACATCGTGGCCTCCATCGTCTACGGCCTGGGCGGCGGTTTCGACCTGCACTCCAGCGACTCCGCCAACTGGGCCGCGCTGCTCTCCCCCGGGATGCTGGTGGACGGTCTGGTGAACCAGGTGTTCGGCCTGGTCGGGGACGCCCGCACGGTGCACGCCCCCGGCGCGCTCGGTGTGGCGGTGTTCGCCGTCGAGGCGCTCGTCCTGATCGCGGGCTCGTACTGGCTCGTCGACCGCCGCTACCGGAAGATCTGAGAGGCCGCCATGGCTGTCATCACCATCGACAAGGTCTCCCGCTGGTTCGGCAACGTGGTCGCCGTCAACGACGTCTCGATGACGATCGGCCCGGGAGTGACCGGTCTGCTCGGGCCCAACGGCGCGGGCAAGTCCACCCTGATCCACATGATGAGCGGCTTCCTCGCCCCCTCGGCGGGAGCCGTCACCCTGGACGGCGCGCCGATCTGGCGCAACCAGGAGGTCTACCGCTCGATCGGGCTGGTGCCCGAGCGCGAGTCGATGTACGACTACCTGACCGGCTGGGAGTTCGTGCTCGCCAACGCCGAACTGCACGGCCTGGCCAACCCGGGCGCGGCGGCGAAGGAGGCGCTCGCGCTGGTCGAGATGGAGCACGCCCAGGACCGGAAGACCGGCACCTACTCCAAGGGCATGAAGCAGCGGGTCAAGATGGCCTCCGCCCTGGTGCACGGCCCCTCGGTGCTGCTGCTCGACGAGCCGTTCAACGGGATGGACCCGCGCCAGCGGCTCCAGCTGATGGAGCTGATGCGGCAGTTCGGCGCCGAGGGCCGCACCGTGCTGTTCTCCTCGCACATCCTGGAGGAGGTCGAGCAGCTGGCCCGGCACATCGAGGTGATCGTCGCGGGCCGGCACGCCGCCTCGGGCGACTTCCGCCGGATCCGCCGTCTGATGACCGACCGGCCGCACCGGTACCTGGTCCGCTCCAGCGACGACCGCAAGCTGGCCGCCGCACTGATCGCCGACGGCTCCACGGCCGGGATCGAACTGGACATGTCCGAGCGGGCGCTGCGCATCCAGGCGATCAACTTCCAGGGCTTCACCACCCTGCTGCCGAAGGTCGCCAAGGAGGCGGGCATCCGGCTCTACACCGTCTCCCCGGCCGACGAGTCGCTGGAGAGCGTCTTCTCCTACCTCGTCACCTCCTGAAGCCGACTCCTGAACTCCTCCCCGGAAGGGACCGGATCCGTGAACCTGACCGTCGCCCGGCTGACCGCGCGCGGCCTGCTGGGGAGCCGACGCGGCGTCCTGCTGCTGATCGTCCCCGTCGTCCTGCTGCTGATCTCGGTGATCGGGCGCAGCACCAGTGCCGACAAGCACGACCTCGCCGTCAGCGTGCTCGGCCAGCTGGGGCTCGGCACCCTGGTGCCGATCCTCGGCCTGGTGGTGGGCACCGGCGTGATCGCCACCGAGATCGACGACGGCTCGATCGTCTACCTGCTGGCCAAGCCGCTGCCGCGCTGGCAGATCATCACCACCAAGCTGACCGTGGCCATCGGCGTCACCTGGGCGGTGGCGGCGGTGCCGATGCTGGCCGGTGGCCTGATCCTCTACGGCACCCAGGACGGGCTGGCCGCCGGGTACTTCCTCGGCACGCTGGTCGCCGGGGCGGCGTACAGCGCGGTCTTCCTGCTGCTCGGGGTGGTGACCAGGCACGCCGTGGTGGCGGGCCTGGCCTACGCCCTGGTGTGGGAGAGCCTGGTGGGCAACTACGTCAGCGGCGCCAAGACGCTGAGCATCCAGCAGTGGGGCCTGTCGGTGGCCAAGGCCACCGCGAACGCGGGCGCGCTGGACGCCAAGGTCGCGCTCGGGGTGGCCGTGCCGCTGCTGATCGTGGTCACGGTGGCCGCCACCGCACTGGCCACGGTGAAGCTGGCCGGCCTCACCCTGGCCTCGGACGACTAGCTTTCGCTCAGCAGCTTCTCCTCGCGCGCCCGGTCCAGGCCGACGGCCGGCCGGTCCGGGCGCTGCGGGGCGACGCCGCCGATCGACCGCAGCCAGGCCCAGGTGTCGGCCACCGTCTCGCCGACCGGGCGGCACGCCAGCCCGGCGGCGACGGCCTTCTCGACCACGGTCGAGTAGAGGAAGTCGTGGTACTCGCCGGGCGAGGCCCAGATCGGCAGCTCGGTCCACGGCTTGATCCCGGCGGCGGCGATCGTCTCCGGGTCGGTCCAGCGCAGCTCGGCGTCCGAACCGGTGACGGCCTTGGCGGCGTCCAGCAGCTCGCTCATGGTGGCGTGGCCGGTCCGGCTCGCCAGGTTGTACGGACCGCTCAGGCCGGCCGCCGCCGCGTCCAGCGTCCAGACGGCGAGGTCGCGGACGTCCACGTACTGCAGGGGCAGGTCCGCCGGGCCCGGGGCCAGCACCGGGCCGCCGGCCGCGATCCGGGTGAGCCACCAGGGCAGCCGCCCGATGTCCTCCCCCGGGCCGAGGATCAGCCCGCAGCGCACCAGCAGCGAGTGCTCCTCGCCGAAGGCGGCCAGGGTGGCCAGCTCGCCGCCGCGCTTGGCGGCCGCGTAGTCCGCCTCGTCCCCCAGGTCGGCGGTGGCCTCCACCACCTGGCCGGCCTCGGCCGCCGCGTGCACCACCGGCTCGGCGTACACCGAGCAGCTGGAGATGTAGACGTACCGGCCGACCCGCCCGGCCAGCAGGTTCGCCGAGTCGCGGACGGCGCTGGGGCGGGCGCTCCAGGTGTCCACCACCAGATCCCACTCGCCCTCGGCCAGCGCGGCCAGCCCACCGGGCGCCAGCCGGTCCCCGTGCAGGACGGTGGCCCCCTCAGGAGTCGCCTTGGTCCCGCGGTGCAGCACGGTCACGTCCCACCCCCGGGCCACCGCCTCCTCGACGACGGCCCGCCCCACAAACCCTGTCCCACCGAGCATCAGAAGTCGCATGGACCTAACCTCGCGCAGTTCGGGTGGATAGGACAGCCCCCTTAGCCCACAGCCGAAACCGTTCAGGGGCGTGGGTCGGTTGCAGCACCCAGGGGCGAGGGGAAGTCGCAACACCCAGGGGCGCGAGGAACCGCGCGAGGTCGGAGGACACCGGCCTGTCGCCTGCCGCTGCGCGCAGTTCCTCGCGCCCCTGGATAGTGCAACTGGCTCAGAGCGCAGCTGGTACGGCGAGTCGCCGGGTCGGCCGCGCCCCTGAACGGCGCAGCTAGAGCGTGTGGTTGCGCCCGGCGCCCCAGCCCGCGACGGCGGCGACGCCGGCGAGGGCGAGCATCAGGACCAGGGTGACGTTCCAGCCTCCGGTGAGCTGGTGCAGGGCGCCCGCGCCGACCGGGCCGGCGGCCGCGACCAGGTAGCCGACGGCCTGGCTCATGCCGCCGAGCTGGGCGGCCCCGGCCGCGCTGGAGGTACGGAGCACGATGAAGGCGAGGGCCAGGCCGAGCGAACCGCCCTGGGCCAGGCCCAGGACCGCCGCGTTGACCCAGGCCCCGGAGACCGGGGCGATCAGCAGTCCGGCGATGCCCGCCGCGTTGAGGGCGGCCATGCCGACCGCGAGGCCGCGCTGGCGGGTCATCCGCCCGGCGGCCAGCGGCACCAGGAAGGCCCCGGCGACCTGCATCAGGTTGCTGAACGCGAAGACCAGACCGGCCTGGCCGCGGCTCATGCCGTGGTCGGCCAGCATGGTCGGCATCCAGGCGACCATGATGTAGACCAGCAGCGAGGAGATGCCCATGAAGAGGCTGATCTGCCACGCCAGCCGGGAGCGCCAGATGCCCTCGATCGGGCGCGCGGCAGGTGCGGCCATGGCCGGGGCGGGCACGGCGCGGCCGCGCAGCACCTGCGGCAGCCAGGCCGCGGCCGCGACCACCGCGAGCAGCGACCAGGCCCCGAGCGAGGCCTCCCAGCCTCCGCCGAGCGCATTCTCCAGCGGCACCGAGACCCCGGCGGCCAGCGTGGCGCCGACCAGCATGGTGGTCGAGTAGACCCCGGTCATCGCCGCCGCCTTGTGCGGGAACTCGCGCTTGACCAGGCCGGGCATCGAGACGTTCAGCACCGCGATCGCCACGCCGATCACCATGCAGCCGAGGTACAGCGCCACCACTGAAGGCAGCACCCGAAGGAGCACGCCCGCGCCGAGTACCAGCACGGCGCCGAGCACCACGCGCTCGGTGCCGAAGCGGCGGGTCAGCTGGGGGGTGAGCGGCGCGCCCAGGCCCTGGAACAGCACCGGGATGGTGGTGATCAGGCCGCTCGCGGTGGCGGAGAGCCCGAAGCTGCGCTGGATCTCGCCGACCATCGGCGAGATCGCCGCCAGGCAGGCGCGCATGTTGAGCGCGACCAGCACGATGCCCGTGAGCAGCAGGGCGGGGTGCGCGAGCGTGGTGCGGGTACGGACGACTGGGGCGACAACCGGCTGGTGGACGCGGGTGACCGACATCGGTGCAGGGCTCCGGGCAGAGTGGGGCTGGGGAAAGGGGGGAGGTGCGGCGCGCGTTACTTGCGCGCGGCGATGGTGGCGAGCAGCTGCTCCACGGCGGCCGTCGGCTCCGCGAGCAGCTCGCGACACGCGGCCTCGGCACGCTCGGGGTCGCCGCTCTCGATCGCGTCGACCAGGCGCTCGTGG
The DNA here is from genome assembly GCF_040296285.1 of Kitasatospora sp. NPDC002227. Classification (NCBI taxonomy): domain Bacteria; kingdom Bacillati; phylum Actinomycetota; class Actinomycetes; order Kitasatosporales; family Streptomycetaceae; genus Kitasatospora; species Kitasatospora sp. NPDC002227. The sequence goes on along the minus strand of NZ_JBEOWY010000014.1, from coordinate 65,986 downwards.
GTGGCGATGACGACATCGGGCAGTTCGTGGTCGCCGAAGGCCGTCCGCATCGACTCGCGGACGGAGGCGCCGAAGTACCGGTAGACCTCGGTCAGGGCCGGGTTGTGGGCGGCCTCGACCACGGCGGTGTGGAACTCCAGGTCGTGCTCCACGGTCGCCTCGCGGCCGGCCCGCTCGGGCTGGGCGGAGATGACCTCGGCCTCGCGGGCCAGGGCGGCGCGCATCCGCGCGATGTCCTCGGGGGTGTGCCGGACGGCGGCCAGCCTGGCGGCCTCCGCCTCCAGCGCCGCGCGGACCTCGAGCACGTCCCGGACGCCGGAGCGCTGGACCCCGCGCAGTACGGCCGCCGGGTCGCTGGTGCTGCGCACGAAGGTGCCCTCACCCTGCCGGGAGACCAGCATCCCCGCGTGCACCAGCACCCGGATCGCCTCCCGCACGGTGTTGCGCCCCACCTGCAGCCGCTCGGCCAGCTCGTGCTCGGTCGGGATCTTCGTCCCCACCGGCCACGCGCCCGCGCTCAGCTGCTCCCGCAGCTGCTCGATCGCCGCATCGACCAGGGACTTCCGCCCGGGGGCCTGCAGCCCGTCGTTCCCGCTCACGCCGCACTCCCTTCCATGGCGGTGGCCTTGTCCGGTCATCCTACAACTGCTTGCCCGGTCATCCTACAACCGGGTGGGGCCTGGTGGCCGTACGAACGGGCCGGGGGAGGGACGGGGGTGCCGAGCGCGGCCCTGGCGGTGTCCGCCTTCGCCGCCGCGGCCCGCCGCCGGCGCGGGTGATGCGGCTGACCAGCGTCAACCCGGTGCACGGAGTACCCGTGCACCCCCGCCGTGCTGGATGATTGGCCAATCAGGAGCCCAGGCAGTGACTCCGCAATGTTGCCTTTATATGCTCCGCTGAAGCTCTACGCGTCCGCACGGTACGGCGCCCGGCCCGAAAGGGCCGGAGCGGCGGGTTCGGTCGGCCGGGGGCGCCCACCCCCGGGCACCACGTGGTGACGGAGGTGCTGTACCTGTCGGCCGGTGAAGGGTGTACGTATGTCAGGCCAGAGGACGGGGTCGTCCGACCACGACGCCGGTTGGTGGCGGGACGACGCGCCGTACCAGGACGACGCACCGCTGCGCGACGACGCCCCGTACGGCTCCACCCCCCGGTCCTCCTACGCCGCCGTACCCCGGCAGGGCGGCGCCCGGCGCGGTGAGCAGCAGGACGGCCCGCGCCCGGGCGGCCGGGCAGAGGCCCGGCGGGCCCAGCAGGGCGGGCGCTCGGGCAACGGGCAGGGGCCCGGCGGCCCCGAGGCCGGTGGCCGGGCCGCGGCCCGCGCGGCGGCCGGGCGGGGCAAGAAGAAGAACCGCCGGAAGGTCGTCGTCTGGGTGGCCGTCTCCTCGCTGGCGCTGGTCGCCGTGGCGGGTGGGGCGATCTACTGGAAGCTCAACGGCAACATCAGCACCTTCGGCCAGGACGGCGTCAGCTCCGACCGCCCGGCCGCCGCGGCGCCGGACGCCGACGGCCACACCCCGCTCAACATCCTGCTGATCGGCTCCGACTCGCGCGGCGGCGACAACAAGGACTTCGGCGGCGGCGGCGACGGCGGGGCCCGCTCGGACACCACGATCCTGCTGCACGTCTACGCCGACCACAAGCACGCCGTGGGCATCTCCTTCCCCCGTGACTCGCTGGTCACCATCCCCAAGTGCAAGCTGCCGAACGGGAAGTGGACCAACGAGCAGCACAACGTGATGTTCAACGCCGCCTTCTCGGTCGGCGACACCGACCAGGGCAACCCGGCCTGCACCCAGAACACCGTGGAGAAGCTGACCAACCTGCGGGTCGACCACACGATGGTGGTCAACTTCGAGGGCTTCGCCAACATGACCGCCGCCGTCGGCGGCGTCGAGGTCTGCATGCCCAACGCCATCTACGAAGGCGACCTCAACCCGAACCTCGGGCACAAGGGCAAGCAGATCTTCGCCAAGGGCCCGCAGACCGTCCAGGGCCAGCAGGCGCTGGACTACGTCCGGCTGCGCCACGGCGTCGGCGACGGCTCCGACATCGGCCGCATGAAGCGCCAGCAGGCCTTCATGTCCGCGCTGATCAAGGACGTCAAGACCAAGGGCATGAGCCCGACCACGCTGCTCCCGCTGGCCGACGCGGCCACCAAGTCGCTCATCGTGGACGAAGGCCTCGGCTCGGCGGTCAAGCTGATGAACTTCGCGATGACGATGAAGGACATAGACCTGCACAACATCAAGTTCGTCACCACGCCGTGGAAGTACGAAGGCGCCCGGGTGGCGCTGGTGGAGCCGGACACCGACCAGCTCTTCGCCGCGCTGAAGGCCGACCGCACCCTGGACGGGCAGGACGCCAGCGCGGGCAGCTCGAGCCCCACGCCGGCCGCCGAGACCTCCTCCTCGGCCCCGGCCGCTCCCTCCTCGGCCCCGGCGGCCGAGGCCGGTACGGTCAAGGGCTCCGGCATCCGGGTGGGCGTCTACAACGGCACCACCACGGCCGGTCTGACCAGCAAGGCGGTGACCACGCTCAAGGCGTCCAAGTTCACCGTCACGACGGTGGCCAACGCCTCCACGCAGAACCACGCCACCACCGTGGTCCAGTACGGCCCGGGTGAGAAGGCCGCGGCGCAGAGCGTGGCCGCGCTCTTCCCCGGGGCGGCGCTGGAGACCAGCACCCGGGCGGGCGTCAGCCTGGTGCTCGGCAAGGACTACGCGGCCGGGAACGGCGGCGGCTCCGGGAGCGGTGGCGGCGGCGCGGCGAGCGCGGCGCCCGGCCCGCTGCCGACCACCATCAGCGCCCAGGCCCGCTCGGCGGACGACGACCCCTGCTCGAACGTCTCGTACGGGTAGTCCGGCAGGCAGGCAGCGGAGAGGGGGCGCGGAATCCCGCGCCCCCTTTCGCCTGCCCGGGGCGGAGCCCGGACCGGCTGATCAGCCGAAGAGGCGCTCCAGGACCACCGCGACGCCGTCCTCGTCGTTGGAGAGGGTCACTTCGTCGGCGACGGCGAGCAGGGTGGGGTGGGCATTGGCCATCGCGACGCCGTGCGCGGCCCAGCCGAACATCGGTATGTCGTTGGGCATGTCGCCGAAGGCGATGGTCCGGGCCGCCTTGACGCCCAGGCGGTGGGCGGCGACGGCCAGGCCGGTCGCCTTGCTCAGGCCCAGCGGCAGCAGCTCGACCACGCCGGGGCCGGCCATCACGACGCCGACCAGGTCGCCCGCGACCTGCTGGGCCGCGGCGGCGAGCTGGTCGTCGCTCAGCTCGGGGTGCTGGATGTAGAGCTTGCTGACCGGGGTGTCGAGCAGCTGCTCGACCGCGACGGGGGTGACGGGCAGCTTGGAGCCGATCTGCAGCTCGTAGCCCGGCCCGGCGAGCACCCGGCCGCCCAGGCCGTCCTCGCTGGCGGCCACGGCCAGCGGGCCGGTCTCGGCCTCGATCTTGGCCAGCGCGGTGGCGGCGAGGCGGCGGTCCAGGGTGAGTGAGGTGAGCAGCTTGTGCGCGCCCGCGTCGTACACCTGGGAGCCCTGGCCGCAGACGGCCAGGCCGGTGTAGCCGATCTCGTCGAAGACCGGGCGGGCCCAGGTGGCGCCCCGGCCGGTGACGACGATGTGCAGCGCCCCGGCCGCCTCGGCGGCGGCCAGGGCGGCCCGGGTGCGCTCGGAGACCGTCTCGGCGGTCGTGAGCAGGGTGCCGTCCAGATCGGTGGCGACCAGCTGATAGGGCAGGTCGCCACCTGGGGAGACATTCTCGTGCTGGCTGGTGCTGCTCATCTGCCGAAGGTCTCCCATGCTGCTGGACCGGCGGTCTCCCGCCGGGGTGGCTACTTGACGGGCTCCAGGACGGTGCGGCCGCCCAGGAAGGGGCGCAGCGCCTCGGGCACCAGGACGGAGCCGTCGGCCTGCTGGTGGTTCTCCAGGATCGCGACGATCACGCGCGGGACGGCGACGAGCGTGCCGTTCAGCGTGGCGAGCGGGCGCACGCCGTTCTCGTCGCGCATCCGGATGGAGAGCCGGCGGGACTGGTACTCGGTGGTGTTCGACGTGGAGGTGACCTCGCGGTACTTGCCCTGGGTCGGGATCCAGGCCTCGATGTCGAACTTGCGGGCGGCCGAGGCGCCGAGGTCGCCGGAGGCGACGTCGATCACCCGGTACGGCAGCTCGAGCGCGGAGAGGAAGTCCTTCTCCCACTGGAGCAGGCGGCGGTGCTCCGCCTCGGCCTCCTCCGGCGTGGTGTAGACGAACATCTCCACCTTCTCGAACTGGTGCACCCGGATGATGCCCCGGGTGTCCTTGCCGTAGGTGCCCGCCTCGCGGCGGAAGCAGGAGGAGTAGCCGGCGTAGCGCAGCGGGAGCTTGTCCGCGTCGATGATCTCGTCCATGTGGTACGCGGCGAGGGGGACCTCGCTGGTACCGACCAGGTAGCGCTCTTCCTCCTCGAGGAAGTACACGTTCTCCGCGGCCTGGCCGAGGAAGCCGGTGCCGTCCATCGCGGCGGGGCGGACCAGGGCGGGGGTGATCATCGGGATGAAGCCCGCGGCGGTCGCCTGGGAGATCGCCATGTTGACCAGGGCGAGCTCGAGCAGCGCGCCGACGCCGGTCAGGTAGTAGGAGCGCGAGCCGGCCACCTTGGCGCCGCGCTCGGTGTCGATGGCGCCCAGGATCTGGCCCAGCTCGACGTGGTCCTTGGGCTCGAAGCCCTCGGCCGCGAAGTCGCGCGGGGTGCCGATCTCCTCGAGGGTGAGGAAGTCCTCCTCACCGCCGACGGGGGCGGCCGGGTCGATCAGGTTGGCCAGCGAGCGGAGCAGGCGGTCGGCCTCGTCCTTCGCCGCCGACTGCTCGGCGTCGGCGGCCTTGACCTCGGCGGCCAAGTCCTTGGTGCGCTGGAGCAGGGCGGTCTTCTCCTCGCCCTGGGCCTTGGCGACCTGCTTGCCGAGCGTCTTCTGCTCGTTGCGCAGCTCGTCGAAGCGGCTGCCCGACGACCGGCGCCGTTCGTCGGCAGAGAGGAGGGCGTCGACGAGGTCGACGTCCTCACCACGGACGCGCTGCGAGGCGCGCACTCGGTCTGGGTCCTCACGGAGCAGGCGAAGGTCAATCACGGGGCCCAGCCTACCGGGGCGGGGGCCTCGGACAGGAACAGGTTTGTCAGCTGTGGATAACACCCTCCGGCCTGTGGATAACCGCTGTGGGAAACGGCGCCGGGCCCGGTTGTCCACAGGCTGTGGGGGCGGCCTGTGGAGTTCCGCGGGATCGAGGGAGCAGATGGCTTCCTGCCAAGGAAATGAGGTTTGAAACCTCGATACACCTTCTCAGGTGAGGGAATTCGCTCACTCGGAGGGATGAAATGCCGGATCTTGGCTGACGCCAGTCCGATTAGTCTGTTCTACGCCGCTGTCGGTTGATCTGACCGGGTCTTCCAATGGATATGCCGGTTTGTCGATTCATCCCCAGGCCTGTGGACAACTGTGGATAACTCACGGTCCCACCGGCCTGTGGACAGGCCGGTGGACAACAGCTGCCGCCCGGGCCGGCCTCAGAGCTCGCCGCGGCCGTCCAGGCAGCGGGAGAGCCAGTCGGCCGCCGCGCTGAAATCCTCGTCCGAGGTGCCCGGTCGGCGCGGCCGGACCGCTCCCTCGTCGGCCCGGGGGTAGGAGCCGAGGAAGCGCACCTGCGGGCAGATCCGCTTGAGGCCCATCAGCGCGTCGCTCACCCGGCGCTCGCTGAGGTGCCCCTCGCAGTCGATCAGGAAGCAGTACTGGCCGATTCCCTCACCGGTCGGGCGGGATTCGATCCGCATCAGGTTGATGCCGCGCACCGCGAACTCCTGCAGCAGTTCGAGCAGCGCCCCCGGGTGGTCGTCCGGCAGCCAGACCACCATCGAGGTCTTGTCCCGGCCGGTCGGCGAGGAGACCCGGCCCGGGCGGCCCACCAGTACGAAACGGGTGGTCGCGTTGGCCGCGTCGTGGATGTCGGCCTCGAGCACCTCGAGACCGTACAGCGGGGCGGCGAACTCGCCCGCGAAGGCGCCGTCGAAGCGGCCCTCCTGCACCAGCCGGGCGCCGTCCGCGTTGGAGGCTGCCGACTCCCAGCGGGAGTCCGGCAGGTTGGCCGAGATCCACTTGCGCACCTGCGGCTGGGCCACCGGGTGGCTGGTCACCGTCTTGACGTCCGCCAGGGTGGTGCCCGGCCGCACCAGCAGCGCGAAGGCGATCGGCAGCAGCACCTCGCGGTAGATCATCAGCGGCGCGCCCGCGGCCAGCTCGTCGCTGGTCGCCGTCACGGCGCCCTCGACCGAGTTCTCCACCGGGACGAACGCCCCGCTGGCCTCCCCGGCCCGGACTGCGTCCAGCGCCGCCGGGACGGAGGCCAGCGGCACCAGCTCCCGGGTGGCTGCCTCGGGCAGGGTCCGCAGAGCGGCCTCGGTGAAGGTGCCCGCAGGCCCGAGGTAGGTGTAGCGGGTGGCCGACATACCGCCTCCGAATCGCTGATCAGACTGGCCAAGCCAGCTTAGTGAGGCGCCCGGTGGCCCTGTGGCGGTGTCCGAGGGCCGGTCACCCTTCGAGCAGTTGTTGCCCGACGTACCCGCCCTCGGGGGCGCCCGGCGGCACCGCGTACAGGCCGCTCGCCTCGTGCCGCAGGAAGCGGGAGAGGCTGTCGCCGCGGGCCAGGCGCCGCTGCACGGGGACGAAGCCGTGCGCCGGGTCGGCCTGGAAGGCGAGGAAGAGCAGCCCGGCGTCCGGCCGGCCGTCCGGGCCGGTGCCGTCCGCGTAGCTGAAGCCGCGCCGCAGCATCGCCGCCCCGCCGTTGGCGGCCGGGGCGGCGATCCGGATGTGGGCGTCCGCGGGGATGGCCAGGGTGCCGTCCGGGTGCTGGGCCGTCAGGTCGGCCGGGGTGTGCTCGGTGCCGCCGGAGAGCGGGGCGCCGTCCTGCTTGCGGCGGCCGATCACCCGCTCCTGGCGGTCGGTGGGCAGGTTGTCCCAGTTGTCGAGCAGCATCCGGATCCGGCGCTGCACCAGGTAGCTGCCGCCCGCGAACCAGTCCGGGCCGGTGGCGAAGACCTTGCCGTCGAAGTCCTTCGCGCCGGGCCGCGGGTTGTTGGTGCCGTCCAGCTGGCCCATCAGGTTACGGGTCGTCAGCGGCTTGGCGGTGGCGCCGGGGCTCCGGCTGAAACCGCTCATCTGCCAGCGCTGGGTGGCCAGCCCGGCGGCGGCGCGCAGCAGCGCGCGGTGGGCGTGGAAGACCACCAGGGCGTCGTCGGCACCGATCTGCACCCAGAGGTCGCCGTCCGAGCGGGCCGGGTCGAGGGCGTCCTCGGGGAAGGCGGGCAGCGGGGTGAGGGCGGCCGGGCGGCTCGCGGTGAGCCCGGTCCTGTCGAAGAGGCTCGCGCCGAAGCCGAAGGTGACGGTGAGCGCGCAGGGGCCGGCGTCGGCGGCGACGAAGTCCTCGGAGCCCGGGATCGCCTCGCCCCGGGTGAGCCGCTCGGCGGCCGCGGACCAGTGCCGCATCAGCTCGCGCAGCCCCTGGCGCCCGGCGGTGGGGGCCAGGTCGAAGGCCGCCAGCTGCACCTTGGCCTGCTGGGGCTCCACGATGCCCGCCTGGTGCGGGCCGTGGAAGGCGTACTGCTGTGTGCCGAGAGCCGGGGCGGCGCCGTCCACCGCCAGGGCCCGGCCGCCGGTCAGCCCGGCACCGAGGCCGGCCGCCACCCCGGCGGCGGCGGTGCCGAGCACCGCCCGCCGGGAGAACTGCTGCTGCGGTGCGGTCATCCGACGGTCACCGGCTTCACCTCGGTGGTCTGGTCGAAGTCGGAGGAGCGGACCTGCACCGAGACCACCCACTGGCCCGCGAGCGGCAGCTGGACGGTGCCGCTCCACCGGCCGGTGCCGGCCGGGTTGAGGGTGACCGGGAGCGGGCCGAGGTCGCGGTCCGGCAGGGTGAAGGCGACCTGCACCTCCGGCACGCTCACCGGCTTGCCGCTCTCGTCCGTCAGGGTCAGCACCACGGCGTTCTGGCCGGTGGCGGCGGGGCCGAGGGCGACCGTCGCGGTGCCCTTCGACCCGGGGGTCTTGCCACCGGTGTTGTACGGCAGCTTGAGCTCCAGGCTCTTGCCCGGCGCCACACCGGGCACGTTCGGCGCGCTGGTCGCCTTGGCCGGCGCGGGCCCGGTGGCGGCGATCGCCTCCGCCACCCGCCCGGGCGGCGAGTTGGTCAGCATCGTGGTCACCACCAGCACCGCGACCCCGACCCCGGCCTCCACCAGCACCGCCCGCCGCAGTCCGGCCCGAGGCCCCGACCCCCCACGCGCCTTCCGCTCCCCGGCCGCCGCCACCGCCGCCCGCTGCCGCGCGAGCTGAGTGGCCCGCACGGGATCGGTCTCCACCTCGTCGGAGCCGGAGCCGGAGCCGGAGCCGGAGCCGGAGCCGGCGTCCGGAGCCTGGCCGCTGACCGCGGCGTCCGCGGGAGAGGCGGGGCCGGAGGCGGTGGTGGGCCGCGCGGCGTCGGCCGGCTCCTCGCCGGAGTCGGTGCGCAGGCGGGCCAGCCAGCCGCGGGAGAACCAGGCGACGCCGACCATCGCGACCACGCAGCCGGTCTTGATCAGCAGCAGGCGGCCGTACTCGGTGCCGGTGAGGGCGCTCCAGGAGCCGAGGCCGCGCCAGGACTGGTAGACGCCGGTGACGACCAGGACCGCCACCGACCAGAAGGCGATCTTGGAGAACCGCTCCACGGCCTCGGTCGGCAGACCGCTCCGCAGGCCGACCAGCAGGGTGACCAGCCCGCCGAGCCAGCCGGCCATCGCCAGCAGGTGCAGTGCGCCGAGCGGCAGGGCGAGGGCGACCTGGATGCCCACCGAGGCGTGGTCGGCCCCGACCCAGGTCGCCGAGAGCGCGACCGCGAGCACCGTGCCCGCCACCCCGAGCCCCAGCCGGGCCTCGCGGAGCGGCCGTTCGGCGGCCCGCTGCTCCAGCGCCCGCAGCTCGGCCTCCTCCGCGTCCTCACCCGGTACCGTCGCCGGCTCGGCGGCGGCCCGCTGCTGCCCGAGCTGGCTGACCAGGAGCGAGAGGAAGACGCCCGCGGCGGCGAGCAGCAGCAGCCGGGCCGAGAGCGCGGTGCCGATCCGCTCCTCGAGCGTGGTCCGGACCAGGCTCAGGTCCAGCGCCTGCCCGATCCCGCTGCCGCGCTCGTACGGCGCCCGCAGCAGCAGAACCGCCACGGTGGAGACCAGCAGCGCGACCCAGCCGCCCATCAGCAGCCGCTGCACCTTCGCCACCCCCGCCCCGCGCGGCCAGCAGACCAGCACGAAGGCGGCCGAGCCGGCGAGCAGCGCGAAGGCCGCGTACGCGACCACCCGGCCGGTGCCGTAGGCGGCGGCGACCACGGTGTCCGCCTTGCCGCCGGAGCTGACGGCGGTGGCGCTCACCGAGGTGGCGGAGGGGGCGCCGATGGAGAAGGTGAAGGCGCCGCCGACGGGGTGCGAGTCCTCCGAGACGGCCCGCCAGGCCACCGTGTAGGTGCCGTTGCCGAGGCCGGGGTTCAGCTGGACGCGGGCGGTGTCGGCCTTGCCGTCCGCGTGGCTCGGGTTGCCCTGGTCGACCGCCTGGCCGGTGGGGCCGAGGACCCGCACCGAGTCCGGGGCGAGCGAGACGCCCTCGCTGAAGGTCAGCGTCACGGTCGCGGGCGCGGTGGGCACCACGGAGTTCTGCGCCGGGTCGGTGGAGATCAGCGTGGCGTGCGCGGCGGCGGTGCCGGCCGCGCCGAGCAGCAGGATCAGCGCCGCGCCGAGGGCGCCGAGCAGGGCCCCGAGCCTTCTCAACATGGTTCGGTCAGCTCCCGGGTCGGTAGGTGAGGGGCTGGACCGGCACCTGGACGGTGATGGTGGCGCCCTTGGCGAAGGTCAGGTCGAGTTCGAGCCGGTCGCCCACGGCGGGGTCCTTGGACCACCCCATGATCATCAGGTGGTTGCCGCCCCGCTCCAGCTTGAGCGCGCCGTGCGCGGGCACCGGCAGGCTATCGGCCTGCTCCATGGTGGAGCCGGTCGAGCGGTGCATGGTGACCGACTTCGCCGCGGGGCTGCTGACCTTGACCAGCTGGTCGTCCCCGCCGCCGTTGTTGGTGACGGTCAGGTAGCCCGCGCCCATCCCGCCGGGCGTGGCGGGCAGCGGTATGTACGAACCGGAGATGCTCAGCTCGCTGGCCTTGGTGTCAGTGGCGCCGTCGGAGCCGCAGCCGACCACGAACACCCCGGCGGTGAGCGCCGCCGCCAGGCCGGCGCCGATCAGGGCGCTGCGACGGAAGGCGTTCACGCCGGCACCCCCTTGGCGAGCAGGGCTAGGTCGTGGGTGAAGGTCTCGGTGGAGCTGCCGCTCAGGTAGAGCAGATGGGCCTTGTTGTCGGAGGGCAGGAAGGCGAGCACCTGGGCGCCGTGGGTGGAGGTCACGCTGCCGTCCTTGTTGACGATCGGGTCCTCGACCATGATGCCGAGCGGTTTGGCCGCCGCCTTGACCTTCGTCAGGTCGCCGGTGAGCCCGACGAAGCTCTTGCCCATCGAGTCCAGCCAGGTGCGCAGCACCTTGGGGGTGTCGCGGGTCGGGTCGGTGGAGACGAAGACCACGTCGATCTTCTTCTGGTCCTCCGGCGAGAGCTTGGACATCGCCACGCCGATGTCGCCCATGGTGGTCGGGCAGACGTCGGGGCAGCTGGTGTAGCCGAAGAAGAGCAGCGTCGGGTGGCCGTCGGTCTGCTTGCGCAGGTCGTACGGCTGCCCCGAGGTGTCGTTCAGCACCAGGTCGGGCTTGTCGAAGTGCTTGCTCAGCACGCTGCCCTGGTACGGGGAGTTGCTGGTCTCCCTGGTCACCTTGGCGGTGCCGTCGGTGCCGTCGGTGGAGCCGCCGCTGGAGCCGCAAGCGGTCAGGGTGAGCGCGGCGGTCAGCGCGAGGGCGGCCGCGCCGAGCAGTCGGTGGTTCTTGGCCATGGTGGTCGGTCCCATCTGGGTGGTGCGGTGGCCGGCCGGGGCCCGGCGGGGGCCCCGGCCGGCCGAGGGGGTCAGGAGGCGCTGCTCTTGCGGCGCAGGCCCATGACGCCGAGGGCGGCGCCGAGCACGCCGACCACGATGCCGACCACGCCGAGGGTGCGGGCCGCATTGTCGGTGCCGCCCGCCTTCGAGGTGGCCTCGGCCGTCTTGGCCTGGTCCTGGGAGGCGGTCATGCCGTGGTGGTCGCCGGCGGCGTCGGCCTTGGTGAGGGTCAGGGTGGGCGCCGGCTTCGCGGGCTCGGGCTGGCCCTCCTTGGCCTCGTCGATCCAGCGGACCACGTTGCCGTCGTCGTAGGTCTGGAGTGCCTTGAAGGTGAGCTTCTCGGTGTCGGTCGGCAGCGCGCCGAGCGAGACCCGGAACTCCTGGAACTGGCCGGGGGCGATCTTGGTGCCCGCGTCGGCGGTCCAGGTGATCTTGGAGACGGCCTCGGTGATGTCCTGGCCGTGTGCCTTCAGCGGCTTGTCGAGCTTGGACTTCTCCAGGGTGGCCGTCCAGCCCGGCAGCGGCTGGGTCCGCACCGAGGCCATCGGGTGGTCCATCGGCAGGCTGACCTCGAGCTTCACGGTGGAGGCGGTGTCGCTCTCGTCCGGCACCCGGAAGGCGACGGCGGTGTACCCGCCCTGGGCGGCCGTACCGGGCTGCACCGTCACGTGCGCGAACGCGGGGGAGGCCACGGCGACGAGCGTGGCGGTGGCCACGGCCACGGTGGCGGCGGCGAGACGGTTGGCAGGGGTGAAGCGCATGACGTACTCCAAGGGAGGCGGGCACGCGGAAACGCACGCGTGCACGACGGAAGAGGCGGTGGGTGCTGGCCGTCGGTGGTCCGGACGGCCGTGCTCGGGCGCACGCCTCTGCTACTCGGAGGTACCTGGAGAGGTCAGCGCGCCAGGGCGGCCACGGGCGGGCCGCGCCGGATCACGCTGTGCCGCAGTGCGGCGGTGACGGGCAGCCGCCAGCTCCCCGCCCGCTCGGGCCGGGCGCGGTACGCGGCCGGGGCCTCGCCGAGCAGCACGGCGCTCAGCAGCGCGAGCGCCCGTCGCAGCGGCGCCGCGTACTCCCGGGCGGCCTCGCGGGTGACGGTGGCCATCAGGCGCAGCAGGCGCCAGAGCGCGGCCTCGCCTCGCCGCAGCCACCAGCCCGCGACCACGGCGGCGGCCAGGTGGCCGAGCAGCATCGCGGGGCTCAGGCCGAGCGGCGCGGAGTGCGGCGCGGCGGTGACGTACGCCTGCGGGTCGAGCCCGGCGGCGCTGACCACCTGCTCGGGGGTGGTGCCGAGCGGCACCACGGTCAGCCCGTCGCGCGGGTTGTCGTCGCAGAGCAGCCGGCCGGCGACCTGGGCCAGTGGGCTTCCGCCCATGCCGCCCATGCCGCTCATGCCGGGCATGCCGGCGGCGTGACCGGCGCAGTAGTGGAAGAGCAGGTGCAGGCCGAGCTGGCCCGCGCCCAGCGCGGTTGAGATCGCGAACAGTGAGCGCTCACACCCGCCGAGCAGCGCGGCCACCGCGCAGACGGCGGCGAAGCCGAGCGCCAGCGTGGGCGCCGACACCTCACCGGCGCCCAGCAGGGCGTGACCGGCGGCGGCCACCAGCGTGCAGACCAGGGCGAACGGCACCGCACGGGCCAAGCGCAGATCCCAGGCGGCGGCCGGGGCCTGGCGGCCCTGGGCGGCGATGCCTGTGCGCGAGGCGGCGGTGACGGTAAGCATGGCCGGGCAATCCTCTCATCACCTACCTGGGCCGCCGGGGGAGGGTGCAGAAATACATCAGAATGCCCCGTTCGGCCCCGGCGCGTGGCCAAGGCCATGCGCCGCTCGGCACAGCACGCTGCCCCAGTCCATCCGCCGAACGGGCGGTACCGGGCCCGCCGTACGGTTCACCGCGAGATCGGTCGGAGATACCTAGTTGTATGTGGAGCCGCAGCCAGGAGGGACCTCCCGTGGACATCTGGTGGACTCTGCACCTCAAGCGCGACCCGGCCAGCGTTCCGCTGGCCCGGCGCATCCTGCTCGGCGCCATGGACACCGCCGGGGTCGATCCGCAGATCGCCCACGACCTGGGCGTCGCGCTCAGCGAGGCCTGCGCCAACGCGGTCGAGCACGCGGTCGGCGAGGGCTTCCAGATCACCGCCTCGCTGGAGGGCGACCGCCTCCGGATCGAGGTCACCGACTCCGGCCCGGGCCTGCCGGCCGTCGCCGCCGCCCCGTCGCCGCTGCCCCGGCTGCGCCGCCCCGCCCCGGCCGCCCCGCCCCGGCCGGCCGTCCACCGCCGCACCCGCCGAGGCCGCGCCTCCCTCCCGGCTCCCGTCCCGACCCGCCCCCGCCCGGCCGGCCCCTACGACACCCACGTCCTGCCGCTGCGCCGCCCCGCCGCCACCCGCACCCCGGAGTTCGACGGCCTGCCCGACCTCTTCGCCGAGAGCGGCCGCGGCCTCTTCCTGATCCACGCCCTCACCGACCACGTCCAGCTCCACAACCACCCCCTGCGAGGAGCGACGGTCAGCTTCGACAAGCAGCTGAAGTGGCAGGACCGCGGCCTGTTCTCGGTGGCCTCCTGATCAGCAGCGCTCTGCGTGATCCGGCCAGGAGCTCCCTTCCCGGTGCGGGGGGCTCATGAGGCCGGCACGGAGTGGGCCAGGCGGCGGAGTCCGGCGCGGAGCCGGTCCTCACCGAGCTCCGGCAGCAGGGCGCCTACGTGGTCGGCGGCCAGCGCGGCGAGCAGGGCGTGGGCGTCGTACTCGGGGTCGGCGCTGCCGGTGAGCAGGATCGCCAGGTGGCGGTGCCAGAAGCGGTAGGCGCCGATCCGGTAGCGCGCGCCGGGGGTCGAGGTCTCGGACATCCGGACCAGGGGCAGGTGCGCCACCAGGTAGTCGAGGTACGCGTCGACGAACGCGGGGACGCGCAGGGCGGCCGGGGCGCCGGGGCCGAGCGGCGGCGGGCCGGCCAGGACGGCCTCCTGCAGGGCGCGTTCGCGGGCGTCGAGCAGGGCGGTGGCCAGGCCCGACTTGTCGCCGAAGCGGCGGAACAGCGTGCCCTTGCCGACGCCCGCCGCGGCCGCGATCTGGTCCATCGAGACGGCCTCGACGCCGTGCTCGGCGAAGAGCCGGGCGGCTGCCTCGAGTACGGCGGCCCGGTTGCGGGCGGCGTCGGCGCGCTCCTTGGGCGGCGGGGTGCGGAGCAGCTCCAGTGGCACCGGCTCCGAGGGCCTTGCATAAGCGGACTGTGGTCCGCTAGCGTTCTGGGTCATAAGAGGACTGTAGTCCGAATCCACCGGAGGTACTGGCATGACCGCACTCATCACCCGCGGCGACCTGCTCACGGCGATCGAGACCGGCTCCGTGACCGTGGTCGACACCCTGGGCGGCGCGTACTGGGAGCAGCAGCACCTGCCCGGCGCCGTGGCGCTGACCCCGAGCGAGGTCGATGCCCGGGCGGCCGACGTGCTGCCCGACCGTGCCGCCGCGATAGTCACCTACTGCTCCAACCCGGCCTGCGCCAACAGCGGCCAGGTGGCCGACCGGCTGACCGCCCTCGGCTACACCGATGTCCGCAAGTACCGCGAGGGCATCCAGGACTGGGTCGAGGCGGGGCTCCCCGTCGAGTCGGCCTGACGTCCGGCTTGGCCGTCCGGTCCGCCGTCACCCGTCATAGCCTGGCGGGATGGCGGTGGACTGGGATCTGCGGAAGTTGCGGGTGCTGCGGGCGGTGGCGGAGTGCGGGACGGTGACGGCCGCCGCCGAGCGGCTGGTGCTGTCGCCGTCGGCGGTGTCGCAGCAGGTGAGTGCGCTGGCGCAGCAGGTGGGGGCGCCGATGCTGGAGCCGTACGGGCGGCGGGTGCGGTTGACGGGGGCGGCGCGGTTGCTGCTGCGGCATGCCGAGCGGGTGTTCGGGGAGTTGGAGGTGGCGGAGGCCGAACTCGCCGGGTACCTGCACGGGTTGGCGGGGGAGGTGCGGGTCGGCGCCTTCGCCACGGCGATCGGGGGGCTGGTGGTGCCGATGGCCGTCCGGCTGCGGGCGGCGGCACCGGAGTTGACCGTCACCGTGGTGGAGGCGGAGGCGGGTGAGGCGTACCGGCTGCTGGCGGCGGGCGAGGTGGAGCTGGCGCTGTCGCTGGCGGCCCGGCAGGGGGTGGCGGAGGATGCCCGGTTCGTCCAACGGCCTTTGCTGAGTGACCCGTTGGACGTCGCCCTGCCGCTCGGCCATCCGCTGGCCGAGGTCCCGGGGCTGCGGCTCGCGCAGCTGGCGGACGAGCCGTGGATCTACGGCGCCACCGGCCCCTGGCAGGAGATCACCCTGACCGCCTGCGCGGACGCCGGCTTCGTGCCCGCGCGGGCGCACACCGCCGCCGACTGGTCCGCCGTCCTGGCGCTGGTGGGCGGCGGGCTCGGGGTGGCCCTGGTGCCCCGGCTGGCCTCGGCGGGGCCGTGCTCGCGGCGGGCGACGAGTTCTTCGCCGACCGGGAGAACCTGCTGCTGCCGGAGCGGCCCGAGTTCCGGCCGCACACCTTCGGCAACAAGGGCCAGATGATGGACGGTTGGGAGACCCGCCGGCGCCGGGGCGGCCCGGACGGCGGGGTGCACCCGGGAGCCGGGGACCACGACTGGGCGATGATCCGGCTCGGGGTGCCGGGGGAGGTGCACGGGGTGCTGGTCGACACCGCGCACTTCCGGGGCAACTACCCGCCCGAGATCTCGGTCGAGGGCGCCGAACTGCCCGGCACCCCGGGCCCGGAGGAGCTGGCCGCCGCCGCGTGGCGCCCGCTGGTGGCGCGCTCGAAGGTCCGGGGCCACGCCGCCAACGGCTATGCCACGGTGGACCGTTCACGCGTCACCCACCTGCGCCTCAAGCAGTACCCGGACGGCGGGATCGCCCGGCTGCGGGCCCACGGGGTGGCCCGGCCGGATCAGGCCTGGCTGGCGGCGCTCGGCACCTTCGACCTGGCGGCACTGGAGTACGGCGGAGCGGTCGAGGGCTGCTCGGACCGCTTCTTCTCCGACCCGGCCAACGCGATCATGCCCGGCCGGTCCCGGGTGATGGGCGAGGGCTGGGAGACCAGGCGGCGCCGTGGCGCCGGCCATGACTGGCTCCGGCTCCGGCTGGCCGGCCGAGGGCTGATCCGCGCGGTGGAGGTGGACACCGCCAACTACCTGGGCAACGCCGCCGGTTGGGTCGAGCTGTACGGGCGGGACGGCGAACACGGCGAGTGGTTCGAACTGCTGCCCAGGCTCGCGCTCCAGCCGGACACCTGCCACCGGCTGCCGCTCCCGCACTCCCGCCCGGTGACCCACGTCCGCCTGGACGTGCTGCCCGACGGCGGTGTCGCCCGGCTGCGGCTGCACGGCAGCCTCACCTGACGGCCGCCCGTTCGGCGTAATCGAGCTTGCCCGGCCGAGCCGGGCGTTCGCAGCATGGTGATCATGGACCACCAGATGCGGGCCGAGTACGGCCCCCGCGGCGCCGACGGCGGAGTGAAGACCTGGCACATCGTGGCGGAGGACCCGGCCCGGGCGATGTGCGGCCGGGAGCTGAGCCCGGAGGCCGAGACGCTCTCGCCCGCGCACTGGGGCGACGACCCCGGGCTGTCCTGCCACACCTGCGGGGCGCTGCTGCTGCGCGAATCCCCCTACCTCCCGGCCGAGCACGAGGAGGGCGAGCGCCGTTCCGCCTGGTGAGCCGGGCGGTGGCCGCCCCGGCCCGTACAGTCGGGCCATGGAGCCTCTGATCCACCACGTACCGCTGCGCCCCGGCCACCCCGAGCAGCCCGGGTACGTCGACCAGCTCTGCACCCGGATCGACCAACTCGACCCGCTCGTGCAGGCGTTCGTGGCCGAGCCGGGCCGCTACACCCGGCTCTCCGCCGAGGCGGAGCAGCTCGCCGCCGGGCCGTTGCACGGGGTGCCGGTCGGGGTGAAGGACGTCATCCACGTCAACGGGCTGCCCACGCACGCCGGGTCCGCCCTGCCGCCGGGGGTGCTCACCGGGCCGGAGGGCACGGCGGTGCGGCGGCTGAAGGCGGCGGGGGCGCTGATCACGGGCAAGACCGTCACCGCCGAGTTCGCCGTGCTCGCGCCCGGGCCGACCAGGAACCCGCACAACCAGGCCCACACGCCCGGCGGTTCGAGCAGCGGCTCGGCCGCCGCCGTGGCCACCGGGCTGGTGCCGCTGGCCCTCGGCACCCAGACGGTCGGCTCGATCGTCCGCCCGGCCGCGTACTGCGGGGTGGTGGGATGGCGCCCGAGCGCCGGGCGGATGCCGGTGGACGGCCTGATCCCGCACTCGCCGACCCTGGACACCCTCGGCGTCTTCACCGCCGAGCTGGCCGGGGCCGAGCTGGCCGCCTCGCTGCTGTGCGACGAGTGGCGCCGACAGCCGCCGGCCACGGGCGAACTGCTGCTCGGCGTACCGGACGGGCCGTACCTGGAGCGGGCCACGCCCGAGGGCCGGGCGGTGTTCGAGCAGCAGCTGCGGGTGCTGGCCGGGCTGGGCGTCGGCATCCGGCGGGTGCCCGTGATGGGGTCCTTCGACGAGCTCGTGCAGGACTTGCGGACGGTGATCCGGTACGAGCTGGCGCAGGTCCACGCCGAGTGGTTCGCCCGGTTCGGCGGGCTGTACCGGCCGGAGACGGCCGCCGCGATCCGGATCGGGCGCGAGGTGGACCAGGCCGAGCACGCGGCGGCGCTGCGGGCCCGGAGCCTGTTCCAGGAGGTGCTGGCAGACACCATGGCCGCCACCGGCGTCGACCTCTGGGTCACCCCCGCCGCCCCCGGCGTGGCGCCCGTCGGCCTGGAGACCACCGGCGACGCCGTGATGTCCCTCCCCTGGAGCTTCGCCGGCCTGCCGGCCCTCGCCCTCCCGGCCGGCCGCAGCCCCGCGGGCCTCCCGTACGGCCTCCAGCTGGTCGGCGCGGCGGGGGCGGACGAGCGGCTCATCGAGCTGGCCCGCCCGCTCGAAGGCACGCTGGACCGGGTCTGGCCGGCCGCCTGACCTCGGCCACCGGCTGACCTCGGCTACTTGTCGCGGTACTCGGGCCCGCCGATCAGGAAGAGCACGAGCAGCGTCGGGAAGCCGATCGCGGCCACGATCAGCACGATGGTCTGCCACCACATCAGGGCCTCGCAGGAGAGGTCGGGGATCTTGGTCCCTCCGACGCTAGACGGGCCCCGAGGGCCCCGCCACCGGAGCACCGGGCCCGGCGGCGCGGGACCAAACGTGTGCACGGGTCTGGGCCGGACCGGTTCGGACCCGCACACTGGCGGGATGCAGGTACAGCTCGCGGGCGAACCGCAGAAGCCGGGCAGGACGAGCGAGGACTACGCGGCCGCCTCCCCGGAGGCCCTGGTACTGCTCGACGGTTCGAGTACGCCGGAGGACATGGACTCCGGCTGCCGGCACGGCACCGCCTGGTACGTGCGCAGACTCGGCGCCCACCTGCTCACCCGGCTCACCGACCGCTCGGACCGGTCGATCGCCGAGTGCCTGGCCGACGCCATCGTGGAGACGGCGGCCCTGCACGGCGGGCGCTGCGACCTCGCCCACCCCGGCACCCCCGCCGCGACGGTGGTCGCGGCCAGGCTGCACGGGCGCTCGCTGGAGTACCTGGTGCTCGGCGACTCGATGCTGGCACTGCAGTACAAGGACGGGACCGTCCGGCCGATCGGCGACAACCAGCGCTTCCCCGGCGGGGACGAGCTGCGCCGGCAGGTCTGGGCGACGGTGCCGGGCTCCGCCGAGCGGGCCGCCCTGCACCGCCGCTACACGCTGGCCGTCCGCGCCGCCCGCAACACCGGCCGGGGCCCGTGGATCGCCGCCGCCACCCCCAAGGCCGCCCCGCACGCCGAGACCGGCTTCGCCCGCCTGGACGACCTGCGGGCGGTCGCCGCCCTCACCGACGGCGCCGCCCGCTGGACCGACCGCTTCGGCCTGGGCAGCTGGACCGACGCCCTGCGCCTGCTCGGCGAGGCCGGCCCGACCGCCCTGATCGGCCAGGTCCGCGCCGCCGAGCGCACCGACCCGCACTGCGAGCGCTGGCCCCGGGGCAAGGCGCACGACGACGCGGCGGCTCTGTACGCGGTGATCTGACTCAGCCGGTGACGGTGGCCAGCAGGGCCAGGTCCTCCGGGGTGAGGCGCAGGGCGGCGGCGGCGACGTTGTCCTCCAGGTGGGCCGGGTCGCCGGTGCCGGGGATGGCCAGCACGTGCGGGCCCTGGCTCAGCGTCCAGGCGAGGCGGACCTGGGCGGTGGAGACGCCGTGCGCCCGGGCCACCGTCTCGACCTGCTCGCTCTCGCCCGGCGCCGCCGCCACGCCGGCCTCGGTGCGCTGACCGGCGATGGCGTAGAACGGCACGAAGGCGATGCCCTGCTCACCGCAGAGCCGGAGCATCTCGTTGTTCGCCCCGCCGTCCAGGTGGTACTTGTTCTGCACGCACACCACGGGTGCGATGGCCTGGGCCTCGGCGAGGTGGGTGGCGTTGACGTTGGACACCCCCAGGTGGCGGATCAGGCCGGCCTGCTGCAGCTCGGCGAGGGCGCCGAAGTGCTCGGAGACCGAGGTCAGCGAGACCTGGCGGCGCAGGTTCACCACGTCCAGGTGGTCCCGGCCGAGCTGGCGCAGGTTCTCCTCCACCTGGCCGCGCAACTGCTCGGGCGTGGCGGTGTACCACTCGCCGTCCGGCCCGCGCCCCGGCCCGACCTTGGTGACCACGACCAGGTCGTCGGCGTACGGGTTGAGCGCGCTGTTGATCAGCTCGTTGGCCGAGCGCAGCCAGGAGAAGTAGAAGGAGGCGGTGTCGATGTGGTTGACGCCGAGCTCGACCGCGCGGCGCAGCACCCGGATCGAGGTCTCGCGGTCGCGCGGGGTGCCCTGGTCGAAGGCGGCGGTGCCGGTCAGCCGCATGGCGCCGAAGCCGAGGCGGTTGACGGGCAGGTCGCCCAGCTGCCAGGTGCCGGCCGCGGCGGCGGTCGTGGTGGTGGTCATGGTGGTGCTCCCCCTCGTGATGTCCTTGCCGTGAGGCTCACGCATCATGGACCTCGCGCCGGCATACCGCCAAGATCCGCCGGGAGCAGCGATTCTCACACCGCGAACGGGAACCCGGTGCGGTGCCGCCACGTTTGACCTGGTGAGAATCGGGAGCTGTGACCACCTGGACGAAGTACCTCGACCACCCCGAACTCCCACCCGTCCCCGAGCTGCTGCCGGCCCTGAGCGAGGCGCTGCGCTCCCCCGACCCCGTGCTCCGCGACGACCAGGCGTACACCCTGTTCGCCCGTTGGATACCCGTCCTCCCGCTCGAACTGCTGCGCCCGCTGGGTGACGAGATGGCGGCGCGGCTCGCCGATTCCGAGATCCAGGCGCGCAGTTTCGCCCCGCTGGTGCTGGCCAAGCTGGTGCGGCGCGGGGTGTACGCACCCGACTGGCAGGCAGCCTTCGCCCGCTGGTACCCGGCCGAGACCGACCTGCGCGGCTACCACGCCCACCTCGGCTGGCTGCACGCCGTGGCCCACGGGGCCGATCTGCTGGGGGAGTTGGGCCGCTGCCCGGAGGTTGATCCGTTCTCGATGCTCGAGCTGGCCGCCGCCCGCCTGCTGGCGCCGACCGGCCACCTCTTCGACGCGATGGAGGACGACCGCCTCGGCGCCGCCATCGCCCTGACCCTGACTAGGCCGGAACTGACGGAGCGCCAGTGCTCCGACTGGCTGGTACCGATCGCCGCAGACTTCGAGGCGGGCGAGCCCGGGCCCGTCCCGGCCTACGCGTCGAACACGATGCGGACGCTCCGAGTGGTCCATCTGCTGGCCGACCGCGGCGTACGGCAGTCGGACGGCGGCCCGGTCCTGCAGCTGCCCCGGGCGGCGGCGGTGAAGGCGGCGGTGGCCGGAGTGCTCGCGACCTGCGCGCCGTACCAGGGCTGAGAGCAACCGGCCCACCGAGCACTCGGTCGCGGCCGCCCCGCCGTGCGTCAGGGGGTACGCACGGTGGGGCGGCCGTGGGCCCGGAGGCCCGCGGCCCGTTACGGGCGGAGCGGGAGCCGGGCGGTCCGTGACAGCGACACGCAGATGACGGAGGTGGCGGCCCACACCAGGGGGACGGTCCACGGGCTCCACCACATGAGCGGCAGCGAGACGGCCGCGGCCGCCAGCAGCGCGACGGTGACCGGCAGGACAACGTCGCGCCGGTGCCGCCTCAGCTGCTCGCCGAGCACCTCTTCGACGATCTCGGCGACCCGGTCGTCGATGGTGTCCTCGTAGTGCACGAGGAACTGCTCCATGTCGTCGCTCCTGCCGGTCGGGCAGGGGCGGCCGGCGGCGCTCGAGTGTCGATCGGTCATGTCCCCACGATGTCGCACCGGGCGGCGCCGGGTCGACAGCGTGAACCCACCGGCCGGACGGGGGGTAAACCCTACCCCCGCTCATGGGCTTTCCCCGCTGTCGACGGGTGGTCGGGTTGGGTACCGTCCCCTTGTCGAATCGAGGTGCGGACGGTGACCTGGTCGCCGCCCGCACTGCCCACGAGAGCGGGTCTGAAGCAGTTGACCGAGAACATCGCCGGCCGTGCCACCGGCAGAGCCTGGACGGATGCCCGGCCGCCCCGCGAGGTGGTGCCGGGCAACCCGCTGCGCGCGCTGATCTCCCCGGTGCTGTGGCGGGCGTCGATCCACCTGGTACTCGACGGTCTGGTGGCGCTGGCGGGAGTGGTCGTGCTGCTCGTCCTGGTCGTCGCCGTCTGCCTGGCGCCGGCCGGCCTGGTGGGCCTGCCGGTCACGGTGGCGGTGGGGTGGGCGCTGTTCCGGCTGGCCGCCGTCGAGCGCGCCCGATTCGCCGTGACCTGCGGCCTGGAGCTCGACGAGCTGCCGACGCCGGTCTGGTCGTGGCGGTT
Source organism: Kitasatospora sp. NPDC002227 (assembly GCF_040296285.1). Classification (NCBI taxonomy): domain Bacteria; kingdom Bacillati; phylum Actinomycetota; class Actinomycetes; order Kitasatosporales; family Streptomycetaceae; genus Kitasatospora; species Kitasatospora sp. NPDC002227. The sequence continues at coordinate 44,084 of NZ_JBEOWY010000014.1, read as the reverse complement.
GGCCAGGACGCTGCAGTCGCTCGTCCAGAACCGCTGCACCTGGCGGCTGATCGGCTACTTCGTCCTGCTGATGCCGGTGGCGGTGATCACCGTGGTCGGGGTGGCGCTGACCTGGGCCGTGCCGCTGACCCTGGGGCTGCTTCCGGCCTACTACCGGGGTCTGCCAGGCGGGCAGGCCCAGATCGGGCCGTTCCTGGTGGACTCCTTCCCCCGGGCGCTGCTGGTCGCGCTGGTGGCGCTGCTGGTCGGCGCGGTCTTCTCCCCACTGATCGTCAAGCTCCTGCTGGCGCTGGACACCGCACTGGCCGTCGCACTGCTCTCCCGGCCCCGCGACATGGAACTGGAGCAGCGGGTCATCGACCTGACAGAGAGCCGGGCCCGGGTGATGGAGGCCGCCGAGGCGGAGCGCAAGCGGATCGAGCGGGACCTGCACGACGGTGCCCAGCAACGGCTGGTGGCGATGTCGATCACCCTGGGCCGGGTCAGCTCGCGGCTGAAGAAGTCCGGTGACCACGAGACCGGCAAGATGGTCGAGGACGTCCGTCGGGAAACCCTCAGCACCATCGCCGAGCTGCGCAACCTGGCCCGTGGCCTGCACCCGCCGGTGCTGACCGACCGCGGCCTGGAGGGGTCGCTCGCCGCCGTCGCCGCGCTGGCTCCGGTGCCGGTGCGCCTTGACGTCCAGGTGGAGCCGCGCCCCTCCCCCGCCATCGAGGCGGTCGCCTACTTCACGGTGACCGAGGCGCTCACCAATGTGGCCAAGCACGCTCAGGCGACCCGCGCTTGGGTGGAGATCCGACGGGAGGGCGACCGATTGGACGTTAGGGTTGGTGATGACGGGCGTGGCGGAGCCGACCGCGCGGCCGGCACGGGTCTGACCGGTCTGGCGGATCGGGTGTCCGGGGTGGACGGGCGGTTCCGGCTCAGCAGTCCGGTGGGTGGACCGACCGTGATCGAGGTGGAATTGCCATGCGGGTAGTGCTGGCCGAGGACTCCGCGCTGCTGCGCCAGGGCATCGAACTGCTGCTCAGCGAACAGGGGATCGAGGTGGTCGCCGCAGTCGGCGACGGTGAGCAACTCCTGCGCGCGGTGGCCGAACATCAGCCGGACGCCTGTGTGACGGATGTCCGGATGCCGCCCACGTTCGTGGACGAGGGCCTGCGCGCCGCACTGGCGGTACGCGCCCGCTGGCCGGAGATCGGCGTCCTGGTGCTCTCCCACTACGTCGAGGAGCGCTACGCCATCGACCTGGTCAACACCAATGACAACGGGGTCGGTTACCTGCTCAAGGACCGGGTGTCGGACGCCGAGGAGTTCGTGGACGCGCTGCGCCGGGTCGCCGCGGGCGAGACGGTCCTCGACCCGGAGGTGGTCAAGCAGTTGCTGGCCGGCAGCCGGCAGCGGGATCCGCTGTCCACCCTGACGCCGCGCGAGCGGGAGGTCCTCACGGCCATGGCGGGGGGCCGTTCCAATGCCGGGATCGCGGCCGATCTGGTGATCGGCACGGCGGCGGTGGAGAAGTACATCCGCAGCATCTTCGTGAAATTCGATCTGCAGCAGGAGTCCGGAGACCACCGTCGCGTGCTCGCCGTTCTGCGCTACCTGGGAGCTTGAGATCAGTACCACACCCATGAAGCGCCGCGGATTCCTCCTCATAGGGCTGGCGGTCCTCGTCACGGTCGTCTCCGTGGCCAGTTGGGTTGTGGTCGGCCTGCTTCCGGCGCACCACCCGTACAGCGGCAACTGGCAGCAGGACGCGGCCGGCGCCGGCCGGGTGACGGTCCAGGCCGACGGACTCGGCGTGACGCTGACTCAGAACGGCTCCTCGCGCGTCATGGTGGCCATGAGCGGCAGCTACACGGGCCATGTTCCGCGGGTCTCCGTCAGCCGGTCCGGGCCGGAGATCACGGTCACCGCCGGCTGCTCCGACGACTGCTCGGGGGACCTGCAGATCACGGTGCCGCCCGGCCTGGCCGCGCAGGTGAGCACCGGGGACGCCGGGATCCAGGCGAAGGGCCTGACCGGCCGGCTGGATCTGACCACCGAGCTGGGCGGGGTCAAGGTGGACCGGTCGTCCGGCCCGCTGACCGTGCGGAGCACGGACGGCGCGGTGACCCTCGCCGACAGCAGCGCCCCGAACGCCGAGGTGACCACCACCGACGGCGCGGTCAGCGCCTCCTTCACGGTGCCCCCCGCCTCCCTGAAGGTCACCACGGGCTGGGGCGGGGTCGACCTCAAGGTGCCCCACGACGCCACCTACCACGTCGACGTGCAGAGCTCCCAGTCGACGCCGAGCGTCTCGCTGCCGAACACCGCTACGGACGCGCCGCACAGCGTGGTGGTGAAGACCACGCGCGGCAACATCACGGTCCACTGAGCACACCCTGCCGCTCCGGCCATTTCTCCGTTTCGGTACTGAGGAACTGACGTAGTATCGACGGCTTTTTTGCGCGAGCCCGGACTCGCTCGACGGTGCACGTCGGCGTGGTCAGAATCGTCTTTCCCAGCGCTGCGCAGTCCTCTTCGTCTCCCATGTGACGCCGAGGCGGCCGCACCCGCCGTGGGCACCGCCCACCACCCCGCACGACGACAACGGCTGAGACCGATAGGTGGGTTATCCCTACCCCGGTTCGGTGGGCTGGCCACGTGTCGGGCCCGAACGAACTGCTGTTGGCTAGAGGGCAGATGGTCAGGGCGGGGCGGGGCAGGTGCGCCGGACCGCAGCGCGACCGCGAACGACCGGTGAAGGCCACCGGCCTTCCCGAGAACGAGGAGTGGAACCATCAAGACCTCAAGCAAGGCCGGCATCTGGGCCCTTGCGGGCGCCGCGGCCGCGGCCGCGGCCACCGCCTGGTGGGTGACCGACTCCGCGCCGTACCCCTACGGGCAGCACCGACTGCTCGATCTGAACCTGCCGTTCCTGTCCTTCGAGCGGCTGGCCGACCAGCTCCAGCCGCTGCCGGGCGAGCGGATGCTGGAGATCGGTCCCGGCACCGGGCTGCAGTCGCTCCAGGTGGCGCCCCGACTCGGCGCCGAGGGCCGGCTGGACATCGTCGACATCCAGCAGGAGATGCTCGACCACGTGATGCGCCGGGCCGCCGACTCCGGCCAGGACAACATCGTGCCGACCCTGGCCGACGCGCGTGAACTCCCCTTCGAGGACGCCACGTTCGACGCCGCCTACCTGGTCACCGCGCTGGGCGAGATTCCGGACTTCCCCTCCGCCCTGCGCGAGCTGCGCCGGGTCCTCAAGCCGACCGGCCGCCTGGTCGTCGGCGAGTTCTTCGACCGCCACCAGATCCGCCCGGCGAATTTGGCCCGGAACGCCAACGCCGTCGGCCTGCACGTCGTCCAGCAGTCCGGACCGGCCCTGGCCTACTACGCGCTGCTCCGACCCTGCACCTCGGGCTCCGACGGCCGGCCGAACGCCGGTACCGCGGACCTGTGTGCGGCCACCATCGACTGCTGATCGGACTGGAGGTCCGTCGTGAACAACAATTCCGGAATCCGGCGCGTGGCCGAGAGCGAGTGGGGCTTGGTCTACCGCCAGGCACGTGCCCGGCTGCAGGCCAGAGGCGCCGCCGCACTCACCCTCACCATGGTCTCGAGCTGCCTGGTGCTGTTGTTCGCGGCGATCGACAAGTTCCCGAGCGGGGCGGCCTTCGTCTCCAAGATAGGCGTGGTCCGGGCCACCGAGCCGTGGGACGTCGCGCTGCTGCGCCTCCCGCTCTCGATCTTCGTCCCGGCCATCCACCTGCCCTGCTGGACCGCTCTGGTCATGGTGGGCCTCACCTTCGGGATCGCCGAGCTGACCCTCGGCCCGTGGCGCACGCTCGCCGTCGGGTTCACCTGCTCGCTGGTGGGCACGTACTACGCGCGCTTCGGGATCTCCCAGCCGCCCGGCCACCTGTTCCACCTGCCCGCCGAGTTCGCCCAGGTCCGGGACACCGGGCCGTCGGCGGCCGTGGTCGGGCTGGGCCTGATGGTCGCCTGGCGGTTCGGGGCACGCTGGACCGCGCTGGGCGTGGTGCTGCTGACGACCGTGACCACGGTGTTGGACCCGGAGCTGGCGGGTTACGAGCACATGGCCGCACTGGTGACCGCCGGCCTGCTGCTGCTCACGGACGGGGTCGCCCGCAGGCTGGCCGCCCGCAGTGCGCACGGCTCTGCCGCACTGGCACCCCAGCTGCGGTGACCTGACCGGCGGCCGGGGCGGTGACCTTCCGCCACTGCCGCCGCAGGACAGTGAAGCCACTGAGCCCGGACCGGTCGTACCGGTCCGGGCTCAGTGGTCTGTGCGGTGCGGTCAGTCGGCGTCGGCGGGGATGGTGCCGAGGCGGCCGGCCTGGAAGTCCTCCATGGCCTGCTGGAGCTCGCGGTGGCTGTTCATGACGAACGGGCCGTAGTGGGCGACGGGCTCGCGGATGGGGAGGCCGCCGAGCAGGACGACCTCGAAGTTGGGCTGGCGGGAGTCCTGCTTCTCGTCGGCGCGGATGGTGAGGGAGTCGCCGTCGCCGAAGACGACCGCCTGGCCCATGTGGAAGGGGCGGCGCTCGGTGCCGGCGGAGCCGCTGCCGGCCAGGCCGTAGGCGAGGGCGTTGAAGTCGGAGCGCCAGGGGAGGGTGACCTGGGCGCCGGGGTTCACCGAGACGTGGGTCATGGTGATCGGGGTGTGGGTGGCGCCGGGGCCCTGGTGGCCGGCGAGGTCGCCCGCGATCAGCCGGACGAGGGCGCCGCCGTCCTCGGTGCTGAGGAGCTTGACGCTGCTGCCGCGGATGTCCTGGTACTTGGGAGCGATCATCTTGTCCACGGCGGGCAGGTTGACCCAGAGCTGGAGGCCGTGGAACAGGCCGCCGGACATGACGAGGGACTCGGGCGGGGTCTCGATGTGCAGGAGCCCGGAGCCGGCCGTCATCCACTGGGTGTCGCCGTCGGTGATGACGCCGCCGCCGCCGTGGGAGTCCCGGTGGATGAAGGTGCCGTCGATGATGTAGGTGACGGTCTCGAAGCCGCGGTGGGGGTGCCAGGGGGTGCCCTTGGGTTATGTCAGTTAGGGGAGTAGTACCATCCGTTTTCATGTCCGCACCACCAGCGATCACCGGCATGGACGTCCACGCGGCCGTCTACGCGCGCCAGTCCGACGCGCGTGAGAACGCCAGCGAAGCCTCCACCACGACCCAGCGCGAACTGGGTACGGCGGAGGCCAAGCGTCGTGGCGCCAAGTCGGTCACGTACTACGAGGACCTCGGCATCTCGGCGTTCACCGGAGTCGAGCGGCCGAAGTTCGAGAAGCTGCTACAGGACTGCCGGGCAGGCCGGATCAACCTGCTGGTCGTCTACTACGTCAGCCGCCTCTCGCGCCTCGACCCGCTGGACGCGATCCCGGTCGTCGTCGAGCTGTTGAACCTCGGCGTGACCATCGTCAGCGTCACCGAGGGAGAGTTCCGCAAGGGCAACCTGGTGGACCTGATCCACATGTTCATGCGGCTGGACCAGGCCCACAACGAGAGCAAGAACAAGAGCGTCGCCGTCCGGGGCGCCAAGGCCACGGCGCTCGAATTGGGCGGGTACATCGGAGGCAAGGCGCCGTACGGCTTCGAGTTGAAGGCCGAGACCAGGCTCACGGCGGACGGTCGGCCGATCGTCATCCAGACCCTCGTACACACGAAGAACGAGCCGGGGGTCATCCGCGACATCTGGGCGACGATCAAGAAGTACAAGGACCAGGTGTACGACCCCAAGCGGCGCCGCCACCCCGGTTCGCTGGGCGGGATCGTCAACAGCATGAACAACGAGGTCGTCGTGCCCACGCGCGGCGCGACCTACGGCAAGAAGACGAAGAACAGCGCGTGGGACACCAAGACCGTCAAGCGCATCCTCAGGGATCCCCGGATAGCCGGGTTCGCCGCCGTACCCGTCTACAAGGTCGGCGAGAACGGCAAGCCCACGAGCACGGTGGAGAGTTACCGCATCCTCCGCGACCCCGAGACGATGCTCCCGCTCCAGATCTACGAGGCGATCATCCCGCCCGTGGAGTGGTACGAGCTGCAGGAGTGGCTTGACGGACGGGGCCGCGGGAAGGGGCTCTCGCGGGGTGAGTCCCTGCTGTCCGCGATGGAGGTCCTGTACTGCGAGTGCGGATCCGTGAAGACCTCCCACGCCGACAGCGCCAAGGCGGTTAAGCGCTCGTACCGCTGCCGGCGGCGCAAGAGGCTGCCCGGCCAGCACGCCGGAGAGTGCACGGTCAGCCAGGCGGCACTGGACGACCACGTGGCACGCAGCATCTTCGAGCTGCTGAGGGAGGTCGAGCACGACCACGAGGCCCTCGCGGTGCTCGCCGAGGCGACGCGCAGGTTCGGTGTCGCCACTGAGTCCCCGGAACGTTCGCGGGAACGCGCGACCCTCGTCGCGGAGCGCGCTGATGCGGTGCGGGCACTTGAGGAGCTCTACGACGACCGCAAGGCGGGCGGCTTCCGGGGAGACATCGGCCGGCGGAGGTTCGTCACGGAAGAGGCCGCGCTCCTGCACCTCCTGGAGGCGGCCGAGGCGAGGATCGCCGTACTGGAGGAGGCGGCAACCCCGGTGATCCCCATCGCCGAGTGGCTGCCCGAGGACCCGGCGGCCGACCCCATCGGCCCGGGTTCGTGGTGGGAGAGTGCCCCCCTCGCCGAGCGCAGGAAGTTCGTCAAGCTGTTCGTGGACCGGATCACGGTGTCCAAGGCCCCGGAGCGCGGGGGCCGGGCACCGGTGCACCAGCGGGTGGAGATCGAGTTCGCCAAGCGCCGGGAAGCGGCCGACGACGGCGAGGGACAGCGCGTGCTGTGACGGGTGCCGACATGTGAAGGCGGCCCCGGACAACGGATGTCCGGGGCCGCCTCTACGATTTGGGCCGATAGGCCACGTCTCTACGACGCCACCTGCAAACGCGAGGCACTGCCGGCCTCGGGGATCAATGGAACCGTGGTTGGCGCTGAGATTGATCATGGTCTGGGGTTCGGTATCACGGGAGGGATCTTCCGCGCAGAGGTTCGAGTGACGGCTAACTGATCCAGCGTCAGCCCGGCTAGCCTCCGGCCCGTGCCGGTTGAGTTCTTAACTGATGAGCAGGCCGAGGCGTACGGACGGTTCGTGGAGGAGCCGACCCGCCCGGAGCTGGAGCGGTTCTTCTTCCTGGACGACGTGGACCGGGACCTGATCGCGCTGCGGCGGACCGAGCACCACCAGCTCGGCTTCGCGGTGCAGATGTGCACCGTCCGGTACGTGGGCCGGTTCCTGGTGGACGACCCGCTGGACGTGCCGTGGCCGGTGGTCGAGCACCTGGCCGTGCAGCTGGGGATCGAGGACCCCTCGGTGGTGAAGCGGTACACCGAGCGGTCGAAGACCGCGTACGAGCACGCCTGGGAGATCCGGGACGCCTACGGCTACCACCCGTTCGAGGACCACGAGTGGGGCCGGCGGTTCCGGTCGTTCCTGCATGGGCGGGCGTGGACGCACGCCGAGGGGCCGGTGGCGCTGTTCAACCAAGCGGTCGGGTGGCTGCGCAGGCACCGGGTGCTGCTGCCGGGCGTCTCGGTGCTGGCCAAGCAGGTCGCCGCGGTGCGCAAGGTCGCGGAGGACCGGCTGCACGCCACGGTGGCCAACGCGACCCGGCGAGCGGACAGCGCGCTGCCCGGGGACCTGGCGGCGCTGCTGCAGGTGCCGGACGGGCGGCGGATCTCGGAGCTGGAGCGGCTGCGTCGGCCGCCGACGCGCACGACCGGCACCAGCATGGCCAAGGCGCTGGAGCGGGTGGAGGAGATCTCCGGCTTCCGGCTGGGCCGGGTGAAGCTGGACAAGGTGCCGCCGAACCGGCTGGCGACGCTGGCCCGGGTCGGGCTGGGGTCGAAGGCGCCGATCCTGGAGCGCACCCCGGAGCCGCGCCGCACCGCGCTGCTGGCCTCGGTGGTGCGGCACCTGGAGGCGTCGGCGATCGACGACGCGCTGGACGTGTTCGCGCTGCTGATGCAGGTGAAGCTGCTGAACGTGGCGAAGCGGGCCACGGACAAGGAGTGGCTGGCCTCCCGGCCCCGGGTCGCGCGGGCCTCGCGCACGGTGCAGGCGGTGTACCGGCTGTGGTCCGAGCAGCTGGACCTGGTTGCCGAGGCCGGCGCCGACCTGGACGCGGCGGCGCTCTTCCTGGCGCTGGAAACCGAGATCGGGCCGCGCGCCGAGGTCGAGGCTGCGGTGCGGCTGCTGGACGAGCTACTGCCGCCGGGCGACGACGAGTCGGAGGCGGAGATGCGCCGCCAGCTGGCAGGCCGCTACAGCACGGTGCGCCCGTTCCTGTCGCTGCTCGGCGAGTCGAGCGCGCTGGGGGCGGCGGCCGGCGGCAAGCGGGTGCTGGAGGCGGTGAAGCGCCTGCCGGCACTGGCGCGGCGCAAGGTGAAGGCCAAGCCGCTGCTGCCGCGCGAGATCGACCAGAAGCTGGTGCCACCGGCCTGGAAGAAGGCGGTGTACTCCAACCCCGACCTGCCGGTCGGCGCTGTGGACCGGGACGCCTATGCCGTGTGCGTGCTGGAGCAGCTGCACAAGGCGCTCGGACGCCGGGACGTGTACGCCTCGCCGTCGAACCGCTGGTCCGACCCGCGGGCGCGGCTGCTGGACGGTCCGCAGTGGGAGGCGGTGCAGGTCGACGTGCTGCACGGGCTGAGCCTGGACCAGCCGGTCGAGCAGCACCTGGCCGAGCGGGTCGGCGCGCTGGACGCGGCGTGGCGGCTGATGGCCGAGCGGCTGGAGGAGGCAGGGCAGGACGCGAAGCTCAGCTTCGAGGTGCAGCCGAACGGCCGGCTCAAGCTGAACGTGGACCGGCTCGGTGCGCTCGGCGAGTCGAAGTCGCTGAAGTGGCTGCGCCGGACCACCGCGGCGATGCTCCCGAAGATCGACCTGCCGGACCTGCTGTTCGAGGTGGACTCCTGGACGGGGTTCCTGGACGCCTTCGTGCACCTGGACGGCGGCCGGCCGAGGATGGAGCGGGTGAAGACTTCGCTGGTGGCGCTGCTGGTCGCCGAGGCGTGCAACATCGGCTACACCCCGGTCATCGACGCGAACGACGAGGCCCTGACGAGGGCCCGGCTGGCGCACGTTGATCAGTACTACTTGAGGACCGACACGATCGCCTCCGCGAACGCGGCGCTCATCAGCGCCCAGGGCCGGGTGCCGATCGTGGAGCACTGGGGCGAGGGGCTGCTGGCGTCGGTGGACGGGCTGCGGTTCGTGGTCCCGAAACGGACGATCAGCGCGGGCCCGTCGCCGAAGTACTACCACTTCAAGCGCGGGATCACCTGGTTGAACGCGGTGAACGACCAGGTGGCGGGGATCGGGCAGATGGTGGTGCCGGGCACCCCGCGCGACTCGCTGCACGTGCTGGACACCCTGCTGAACCTGGACGTCGGGGTGCGGCCGGAGATGGTGGCGACCGACAACGCCTCGTACTCCGACATGGTGTTCGGGCTGTTCTCGATGCTCGGCTACAACTTCTCGCCCCGGTTCCGGGACCTGGCCGACCAGCGGTTCTGGCGGGCCGAGCTGCCCGGGATGGCGGGCGGTGACTACGGGGTGCTGGAGCCGCTGGCCCGCAACCGGGTCAACCTCGCCAAGGTGACCGTGCACTGGCCCGACATGCTGCGGGTGGCCGGCTCCCTGGTGACTGGCCAGGTGCGCGCCTACGACCTGCTGCGGATGTTCGGCCGCGAGGGCCGGCCCACCCCGCTGGGCACCGCGTTCGCCGAGTACGGGCGGATCGCCAAGACGCTGCACCTGCTGCGGGTGGTCGATCCGGTGGACGACACCTACCGGCGGCAGATGAACCGTCAGCTCACCGTGCAGGAGTCGCGGCACAAGCTCGCCCGGGACATCTGCCATGGCAAGCGCGGGCAGATCATGCAGGCGTACAGGTCGGGGCAGGAGGACCAGCTCGGCGCGCTCGGCCTGGTCCTCAACGCCGCGGTGCTGTGGACGACCCGCTACCTGGACGCCGCCGTCGAGCAGCTGCGGGCGCTGCCGGCCGGGCAGCGCGAGCACCCGGTGCTGGACGAGGACGTCGCCCGGCTGTCCCCGCTTCGCCACGCCAACCTGAACGTGCTCGGCCGCTACACCTTCCGCGCCTCCGGCCCGGCAGGCGGCAGGCTTCGGCCCCTGCGCGACCCGGCGGAGGCTGCGGACGAGGACGATGAGACGGGACCGGACTGAGCGTCAGGAACCGGCCTGGGGGCTGATCAGCGTGCGGACCCGGCCACGGCCTGGACGTCGGCCGCGGTCGCGAGGGCGCCGCTCTGGGCTGCGTCGCCCTGGTAGGACGGGTAGTCCGTGTAGCCGGCCTGTCCTCCGCCGTAGAACGTGGCGGGGTCGGCTGCGGCCAGCGGGAGGTTCTCCCGGTAGCGGCGGACCAGGTCCGGGTTGGCGATGAACGGCGTGCCGAAGGCGACCAGGTCGGCATCACCGGCGTCCACGGCCGCTTGGGCGCGGGCGAGGTCGTAGCCGTTGTTGGCGATGTACGCGCCGGCGAACCGCTCCCGCAGCGCGCGGTAGTCGAGGAAGACGCCCGTCGTTGCCATGCCGCCCTCCAGGACGTGCGCGTACGCCAGCCCGCGCGGGCTCAGCTGCCCGAGGAAGTACTCGAAGTGGCCCTGCGGGTCGGAGTCCGACATCGAGTTGAAGCCGTTCTCCGGCGTCAGGCGCACGCCCACCCGCTCGGCGGCCCAGTGCTCGCCGACGGCGTCGAGGATCTCGTTCAGCAGGCGCATGCGGTTGGCCGCGCTGCCGCCGTACGCGTCCGTGCGGTGGTTGGTCCCATCACGCAGGAACTGGTCGATCAGGTAGCCGTTGCCTGCGTGGACCTCGATGCCGTCGAAGCCCGCCTGCCTGGCCAGCTCGGCGGCGCGACGGAACTGGTCGACGACGTCCGGCAGCTCGCCGGCGTCGAGCGCGCGGGGCGTCACGAAGTCCTGCGGGCCGCTGTAGGTGACGGCCTGGCCCGCGGGTGCGAGCGCCGAGGGGGCGACGGGCTCCTGCCCGTCCAGCAGGCTCGGGTGGGAGATGCGGCCGCAGTGCTGCAGCTGGACGAAGATCCGCCCACCCTCCTCGTGGACGGCGTCGGTCAGGCGCCGCCAGCTCTCCGCCTGGGCGCCGGTGTACAGGCCGGGCGTGAAGGGGTAGCCCACCGCCTGCGGGGAGACGGTGGTGGATTCCGCGACGATCAGGCCCGCGGTGGCGCGCTGACGGTAGTGGTCGACCATCAGCGCGGGAACGCACCCGTCGGCGGCGGCGCGGTTGCGGGTCATCGGCGCCATCACCATCCGGTTGGCGAGCGTGAGGCCGCCCAGGTCGAACGGCGCGAACAGGTCGAGGTGCATGCGGAACTCCTGCGGTGCGGCGAAGATCGTAGGACAGCTGTCCTAGAGCGCCGTCACGCTAGGCCGCTGGTCTCGGCGGTGTCAACGGCTTGACGATCTAGGACGGCTGTCCTACGTTGTGCCTCTAGGTCGACTGTCCTACGGCATCGGAAGGGGATCACCATGGCTGCTGTGGCGACCCGGGAACAGATCGTGGCGGCGGCCGACCGGCTCTTCTACCACGGCGGTTACGAGCACACCTCGTTCGCGGACATCGCCGGTGCGGTCGGCCTGTCGAGGGGCAACTTCTACTACCACTTCAAGTCCAAGGACGCGATCCTGGACGCGGTGATCGACGCCCGCCTCGCCGACACCCGGCGGATGCTGGAGCAGTGGGAGGCCGAAGCGCCGACCCCGGCCGGGCGGATCATGCGGTACGTGGAGATCGTGCTGACCAACCGCGCCGACATCCAGGACTACGGCTGCCCGGTGGGCACCCTGACCACGGAGCTGGCCAAGCTGGAGCACGCCATGCTGGGCCAGGCCGGCCGCCTGTTCACCCTGTTCCGCACCTGGCTGCGCGAGCAGTTCGTGCTGCTCGAGCATGCCGAGCAGGCCGACGAGCTGGCGATGCACGTGCTGGCGTTCAGCCAGGGCGTCGCCGTCATGGCCAACGCCTTCCACGACGAGGCGTTCATCCAGCGCGAAGTCGACCGGATGCGCGAGTGGCTGCACACCTACGAGAGATGAGAGAAAGCATGTTCGTGGTCCTGCTCCGGTTCTCCGACAACAAGGCCGCCGCCGCCCAGCACATGGCCGGCCACCAAGAGTGGATCAAGCGCGGCCTGGACGACGGGGTCTTCCTCCTGGTCGGCAGCATCCAGCCGGGCCTCGGCGGCGCGGTCCTCGCCCACAACACCTCGCCCGAGGAACTGCGTAAGCGCGTGGATGAGGACCCGTTCGTCGCCCAGGACGTCGTCACGGCCGAGATCATCGAGATCGCCCCGGGCATGGCGGACGAGCGGCTGAGCTTCCTGCTGTGACGACACTCCGAGGATCTTGGCGATCGACGTGATCGTCAGGGGCTTACCGCTAGCCACGTCCTGACTGATCCCCGAAGCCGGTCACCTCGCCGAACGCAGCCTTCACGGTGTCGGTCACGTCCTCGGCGTAGAACTCCAGTAGCTGCCGGCCGCGGTGCCCCTGCACCAGGATGTCCGCGATATTGTCGCCGGCCGCGTTGTCGAGCCAGTCCCGGATGGTCGGCCACGATCTCCCGCTCATGCTCCGAGTCTCGCCGGGGCTTGGGCCGTCTGCTCGTCGTGCTCGCGCAGCATCCGCATGACGGTGGCGGGCGAGGGGTGCTGGCCCCTTTTCGCGCCCGTGGTGATGACGAGCCGCTTGGCGATGTCGCGCAGGCTCATCTCCTGGTCGCGCAGGTGGAGGGCCATGGACAGCATGGACTCGTCGGTGACGCCGGCGCCGCCGATGGTCTTGCCGCGCTTGCGGGCGGACTCGTGGCCCTCCAGAGTGCGGTCGCGGATGTACTCGCGCTCCATGCCGGACATCGCGGCGAGCACGGTGAACACGATGCCGGAAGGGTCGTGCGAGCCCTTGAGCTCGCCGGTGAGGAACTCCAGCCCGACGTCACCGGCCTTCAGCTCTTCGGCGAGCATGGCGAGTTCGATCCCGCGGCCGAGCCGCTTGTGCTCGTGGACGACCAGGGTGACGCGGACGCCGGAAGAGCGGATCTCCCCGGCGAGCCTCACCGCGGCCTCCAGCTCGGGGCGCCGGGTCGCGCGAGTGGAGATCTTCTCCGCGAAGACCCGGGTGACCCCGGCTTCGGTGAGGGAGTCGAGCTGCGCGTCCAGGGACTGCCGGGCGGTCGAGGCACGGGCGTACCCGAGACGGACGTGCCCGACCGGTTCGGCGCCGGCGCTCACCGGCCGAGGCAGCTCGGCCCACACGGACCCCGGCTTGCGTACGGCTGGGGTCGGCACGCTCAGCACCTTGGCGAGCTGGGGCACGAGGCGGAAGCGGGCGGTGTGGTACTGGATGGCCACCTTCCCCTTGCCGGTGCGGCACGGGGAGCCTGCGGGGGCGGCGCAGGTAGACATCGGGCAGTCGTGCGATTCCACGCGCTTGAAGTCGTCGCTCACGACCGCTGAGCGTTTCATGAGGGTGTTTCAGGTGTCCAGCCGTTTGCAACAACTCATGAAACGTGATCGGTGCAGGTAGCCCGGCGTACGGCCGAGTGTTTCACGAGCGACCACCTATGAAACAGCGGCCAAGCCCACACCATGATCAATCTCAGCGCCAACCACGGTTCCATTGATCCCCGAGGCCGACTGCAGGGACGAAAGGGCTGGCCAAACGAGCGCGAGGCCCGACTCGAACTCTTTCGCTGGCTGCACCGCTACAACACCGTCCGCCGCCACTCCCGCTTGGGACAGCGCAGCCCGATCGCCTACGAGCACGCACTCAACACAACATCAACTACGCTGGCACAAGCCGCATAACCCGTGTCCAAGATCCGGGGTGAAGGCCCGACGTCAGCTTCCGACGATCACATCCATAGTGAAGATCGATTTGCACTTCGAGCACTGGAGCCGGTTCGTGCTGATCCGTTGCAGCGTGTGGGTGGAACAAACCGGACACTTGTGACCCTTGGGCATCGTTCTACTCCTGCGATCGGATGCGTGCGCTTCACGCGATAGCCGCGAGCGTACGCTCGCTCGGCGTTTGAAGCCGCGTTTCGCTCTAATCAATACTGTGTTGCTGCAAGGCTGTTGATCGATGGCGTTGTCACAGGTCAACGGCCCGACGTGGGTTCTATCGCCAGGCGCTTCGCGAGCATCATCGGACCTGAAATGGCCTCAGGGCACCTGCTGACCTGCCTATATGGCTGCGTGGTCAAATCCTGCAAAAAACCTGCTTGGGCGCGATCATACTTGACGCTGCAACGGGCATGGTGGTAGCGGTAGTTGGGTGCATCGTGGTTCGGTCTTCCATGGGCCGAACCGCTCCAGCAGGTTGCGCCACTGCACTCCGGTCCGAACTCGGTGCAGGACACTGTTGATCACCTGTCGATGGTCCCGCCACCTGCGGCAACGTCCACCACGCACCGGCAGAAGCGGCGCCAGCCAAGCTCATTCCGCATCCGCCAGATCACCACAACCAGCCATATGAAGCTAACGGTCCGATGATCGGAGTGGCAGGGCCTAGCTCCAGGGGCCGAGGACCGTCAGCGTCGGCTTGCGGTACGAGACCTCGACGCCACCGCCCACCGTGACCGTGACGAGCTCAAGTGCCAGTTCACAGAGCGCTTCTCCTGCGATACCGGCTAGCTGGGCGCGGGTCGTGACCGCTGCGTCGGCGAGGATCCGAGAGGGCGAACTGAACTCGAACCGTCCGAGGTCGTAGCGCCCCGCCAGTCGGAAGACCACGGTGGTCGCGGGCTGCGGAGCCCGCAGCTTCTTCGCCAGCGCCGCCCGTTCCTCGGAGGACTCGGGGCAGCCACATGGAGTCCCCTGGACCTCGGTCGGCGAGAGGAACAGGGCGCCGTCACAGTGGTGGACGAGTCCCTGCGGCCCCCACAGCCGCAGCTCTGTCGTGACGGAGTCCACGCCGTCGAGGACGACACGAACCGCAGGAGAACCGGTCACTACCCCCTGGGCCCAGTCGTCGGCCGTTGTGCCGCCGAGGAGTTGGGAGATCGCTGCAGCAGTCTCCGGGGTGGTGGTGGAGACCCGCCAGTTGGGTAGCGACTCAGGGCGGTTGTCGATTCGGCGGCCGGTGTGGAAGCGGCCCACGACTGCGTCGTTGGGCGTGCAGACCGCCAGGCCCACCGAGGGGTCACCGGCGGGCTCCCGGTCACGTAGCGCTGCGAGCGAGCCGTCGATCACGCGGCTGGAGCGGGGGAAGTTGGTAGTGGCCAGTGCTGGCCGAGCCGCCGTCGCTGGGAACTGAAGGGCCTTCAGACAGGTGGCCGCAGAGCGGGCGTCCGGCTGGGCGGCGCTGAGGGACAGCTGGGGCATGTGGATCCTCTTGCGGTGGCCGGCGGGCTGCAACCCGGGCTACCGCATGGCGACATCGTGGATGGGCGGTTGGGGGAGAGGGTGGCTCCCGACTGGGAGCGAGAAGGCGGCGATCGGACGTCAGCGTCGAGATCGCAGGAGCCGGGCTGGCCGCGGTCTGTCGCGGTGGCACGGCGGAGAAGCTGCGTCGGCGTCCAGCGCAGGTGGCCTGCGGCTGCGGACGGCAGCTGGGGACAGACCCGTCAGATGGGTCTGGGGGAGGCGCTGGGGGTGGTCACGGCGGAGCCCGAGACGAACCGCGCGGCGGTGGCCAGGCAGAAGCTGCGGGCTGCAGCTGCGTATTGCTGAGGCGGCATGCGGGTCCCTCCTCGGTGCGCGCATGGGCTGCAACCCTGCACCGTGGTCGACGTCGTGGATGGGCGCTGCGCGGTTGGTGGCCGCGTGGGGTGTGACGTTAGCTCTGGATCCCGGCCGCGCCAAATGGCTGGTCGGGCTCGCGAGCACAGTAGGAGCGGCCCGGCCGTTTTCCAAAGACGATCTCGAGTGGTCCTGGCGAACGGTCGACAGCGGCCTGGGTGACGGACGCGGCCGGGTCACTCGTCGGTGTGGACCGGCTCGGACGGCATCTTGCCGCCCCGGAGGAACTCCTGCACCAGCGGCGTGGGCGCGTATCTGCGGTACTCGAAGGAGAGGCCGATCGCGATCTTCCCGCGCAGCCGTTTGCGGTTGTGGGGGAAGTCCTGGCAGTACTTCTCGGCGGCCGCCAAAGCCTTGGTTGTGAACTCGGCGCCCTGCGCAGCTAGTCGGTAGCCCTGGACCACGTGGTCGGCGAGTTCCTGCATGATCTTCTCTTCGGGAGAGGTCGGCGGGCCGAGGAGGTCCTCCAGGGGCAGGTCGAAGACCTTGGCGAAGCCGATCGCCTCGTTGAGGTTGATCCGTCGGCGCGGCTCGCCGCTTTCGATGCGCCAGACCGAGGACTGGTTGATCGGGTAGCCGGCCTCGGTCATGCGCTTGGCCAGCTCGCCGGTGCTCCAGCCGCGGCGCTCGCGCTCCATTCGGACACGCTCGGCCGCATTCTCCTCGCTCATGCCAGCGGGGGCTCCCGGGCCTGCAGGCTCGCTTCCTGGCGACTCCGCTTCCGGCCCGCCAGTCGTGTCGTCCGTGGGCTCGTCCGTCCCGGGCATCAATTCACCTCGCATCTGATCCTGAGGCGGCTTGCATAACGGCCGCCAGGGTGCCATGGTGATGCACGGTGAAGCGCATGTCAAGCCAAACCGCATCGCGGCGCGGTGCTGCGCTCACCCAGAAAAGGCCGAAGGCCCCCGGTGCTATCAACACCGAGGGCCTGAAAGGTCCCAAAACCGCCCATCCACGACGATCGACCACGGTGCAGGGTTGCAGCCCATGCGCGCACCGAGGAAGGACCAACGTGCTCCAGCGTACGGCGTCGCCCCTGTGTGGCGCACCTGCCTCGCACACCTCCTCCCCGAAGGCGGGGTGGTAGGCCATGGCGCGCATCCGCACCATCAAGCCCGAGTACCCCGTCTCGGAAGACCTCGCCTCGGTCTCCCTGGCCGCCGAGCGCACGTTCGTCTGCCTGCTCACCCAGGCCGACGACGAGGGGCGCCAGCGCGACAACGCGGCCGTCCTCAACGGCGCGCTGTGGTCGCTGCGGCCCGAGCACACCGCGCTCGACACCGAGGACGAGCTGCGCCAGCTCGCCGAGACCGGTCTGATCTGCCGGTACACCGGCTGCGACGGCCGCCAGTACCTGCACGTCACCAAGTGGCACGAGCACCAGAAGATCTCCCACCCCACCGCATCGCGCCTGCCCTCCTGCCCCGTCCACGAGCCCGCCGGTTGGTGCGGCAAGTGCAAGGCCAAGGGCCAGGGCTGCGCGCGCCCGGCTCCGGAGAACTTCCGGAGCCTTCCGGAGCCGCTCGCGACCCTCGCGGAGGCCCTCCCCGCCCAGCGGCCCTTCGCGGCCGACGCCGAGTCCACCCCCGCCGTGGCCCTGCCGGTGCCAGCTGCGGCAGGGCCGAGCGAAAGCGCAGGTCAGACCGCTTCTCCGGAGTCTCTCCGGAGGGCTCCGGAGAACGTCGTGCCTGGACCATGGACCTTGGACCATGGATCTACCCCTGAAGGGGGCGGCGGCGCCGCGCCCACCCCGGCACCCTCGTCGGCAGCACCTGACCGGGACGGCCCGGTCCTGGTCGCCGCGCCCACCAGCAAGCCGTCGGTGAACGCGGGCGACCTGGTGGCCGAGTACGTCGCCGGCTGCCGGAAGCCGGTACCGGCCAACGTGCGGGGGCACCTCGGCAAGGTCATCAAGGACCTGCTCGACGGCGGCACCAGCGACGACGACATCCGCGCCGGGCTGCGGCTGTACGCAGCGAAGCCGATGAGCCCGAGCGTGCTGCCGAGCATGGTCCACGAGGCGATCAACGCCCAGCCCGCCGCGCCCTCCCGCGCCGGGCAGAGCGCTGCCCGCGCGCCGTACCGGCCATTCGCCAACCCGGCCGACGCCCGCGACTACTACGAGGGGGACCTGTGATGACCGGCCTGCCCAACCCCCGCCGCACGGACGAGCGTCGCGACCCGCAGGCGGCCTCCGGCGCCGTCCTGCGCCTGGAGCGGATGCTGGCCGCAAAGGGCATCGACCCCGACCGGCCGTTGCCCGACACCGACCAGCCCTCCACCGCGCTGGAGCTCGCCGACCGCCGCATCCCCCCGCGCTACCGCCTCGCCGAAGCCGACCACCCGGAGGTCACGACCTGGGTCCAGCAGGTCACCCTGGCCTGCCGACCCGGCCCCGGCAGCACCCTGGGCATCGCCCAGGGGCCCTCCCTCCTGATTGCCGGACCCACCGGCTCGGGCAAGACCCACCAGGCGTACGGAGCGATCCGCAGCCTGCTGAAGGCCGGTGTGCGTCTGCGCTGGACCAAGCTCACCGCCACGGAGCTGTACGCCTCCCAGCGGCCCCGCCAGGGCGCGGACACCGAGCGGGAGATGCGCGATCTGATGGCGAGTCCGCTGCTGGTCCTCGACGACCTCGGCGCCGCCAAGGCGTCCGAGTGGACCGAGGAGCTCACCCTGCGGCTGGTCGACCACCGCTACGAGCACCTGCTCCCGACGATCTTCACCACTAACCTGGCGCCCGGCGATATCAAGAACGCCCTCGGCGACCGCACCGCCTCCCGCCTCGCCGAGATGTGCGAGCGCGCGATCCTCACCGGCACCGACCGCCGCAGGCTACGCGCCGCCTGACCGGTGCCGGTGCCCGGTACGCCCCGGCCGGTGCGCCGACCTCCCCGAACTTCACCCCGCCCTCGCCTCGCCGCTTCGCCATACCTGCATGCGGCGAGGCCACCCCTGGAGCACCACCCTTGACCACCATCGCGATACCCCCTGCCCGCACCCCGTCCGCCCAGGTCACCCTCTGGGACCGCCTCGCCGTCGCCCTGCTCGGCGTCCTCGGCTTCGTCCTGTCCTACGACGCGCTGCGGCAGATGGCCGGCGCGACCCACGTGCGCGGACCGCTCACCTACCTGTTCCCGATCATCGTCGACGGCTTCATCGCCTACGGTGTGCGCGCCCTGCTCGTCCTGCGCGAGGCTCGATGGCCCGCCCGCGCCTACGCCTGGATGCTGTTTGCCGGAGCGACCGCGACCAGCGTCTGGGCCAACGCCCTGCACGCCGTCCGCCTCAACCAACTGCCCACCGCTAGCAGCGGGCTGAGGCTCACCGACACCGTCGTCGGTGCCCTGTCCACCCTCGCCCCGCTCGCCCTCGGCGGCGCCGTCCACCTCTACATCCTCATCGCCCGCCACGGGCACGACACCCCAACCGCTCCCGATGAGCAGAACGCCCTTCCGCGCACCGAGACTTCTGCCGACCCGGTGACCGCCGACCCTGAACCGGAGCTCCGGCCGGAACGAGCGAAGGACCGCAGCGACGAGAACGCGCTCCTGACGCTCATGTCCGCCGCCGGACTTCTGCCCGCAGAGTGGCGCGACGCGCTGCCCGACCCCGAACCGGCAGAAGCCGACGACCAACCGGCCGATGACCCTGACCCCCAGGCCGAAGCCGCCGAAGGTGCCGCCGGGGCGGAGAACAAGCCGATCGGGCGTCCGCCGGGCGCGCCGATGGAGCGACTGCTGGAGGTGGGCCGCGCGGCGGTCGCCGCCGAGGGCCGTCTCACCCGCGCGATCGTCGAACAGGCCGTCCGCGACGCCGGCCTTCCGCTCGGCAGTACCCGCCTCACCGAGCTGATGCGAAAGCTCCGCGAGGAGCAAGCCGACGAACAGAACCCTCCGCACCCGGAGACCGACTGACCAGCCTCGGTGTCCGGCTGACCGACCGGGTCGGTCAGCCGGACACCGACTTCTGCCGACCCACCGCCGTACTCGGCAGAAGGCCACCACCGCCCGGTCACTGCACCCGGCCGGACTCGACTCGCACCGCGGACACCAGTCCCACGCGGCGTTCGGTCCCGGGAAGGCCGCGCCTGACGCACCGCCCATACCTGCGAATTCCGGCACGGCCAAACCGGCAACCACCCGGACACTGCCCACCCACAAGCTCACCAGCCCGAATCGCCAGCCGCCACCGAGGAACGACACGCGTGAACGCCGTCCGACGAACCCTGCACAGCCTGCTCGGGAAGCCCGTAAGCTCCCAGGACTGCAACGGAGTTGACCACCTCCACGACAACAGCGGAGCAAGCGAGTGCGTACGGGGCCCCTACGGGCCCACGTACGCGGACGCCCCCGCCCAGGAGGGCGTGGACGAGCCGGTGCTGCCGAGGGCGGCAGCACCGGAGCTTCACCGCGAGGGCGCGGCGAAGCAGGAGAAGACGCCCGCCGTCGAGCCGTCCACGCCCGCCCGAGCTGTTGCCCCTGCTGAGCGCGTCAGCGTCCGCCGTCCCAAGCGCCGCCGACGTGACAACGACAACCCCAAGACGAAGAAGCTCGGCTTTCGCTGCACCGAGGAGCGCGAAGCGCAGATCAAGCGGCTCGCGCAGGCAGCCGGCCTGAACGTGGCCGACTACCTGGAGCGCCAGGCCCTGACCGCCGGCGGCGCCGACGTGGTGACCCGTGACGAGCAACTGGATCAGGCCGTGCAGGCGCTGGATGCCGCGCGGTTCCAGGTCGCCCGGGTCGGTGTCAACGTCAACCAGATCGCCTTCCAGCTCAACGCCGAAATCGACATCGAGCACGGCCCAGCGCAGGCCACCCTGGTCAAGGCCAAGGAGGTAGTGGCCGAGATCCGCAGGGCGGTGGCCGAGGTGGACGCTTCGGCGATGCGGGTGGCAAAGGCCGCACGCCGGTGATCACCACCGCCCGCTCCGGCAGGAACACGTTCAAGGCGCTGGACTACCTGTACGGGCCGGGCCGACGCAACGAGCACACCGACCCGCACCTGGTGGCCTCCTGGGACGGCTTCGCCCCCGACCCCGGCCGCGACTCCGAGGCCACCCTGGCCCAGCTGCGCGATGCCCTGGACCTGCACGTCGTGCGCTACGGCCATCCGGTCAAGAAGCACGTCTACCACCGCATGGTCCGTGCCGACCCCACCGACCAGAACCTGAGCGACGAGGAGTGGGGCGCGATCGCCCGCCGGGTCGTGGCCGCCGCCGGCATCGCCCCCGACGGTGATCCGGACGGCTGCCGGTGGGTCGCCGTCCACCACGGGGACAACCACATCCACATCCTCGCCACCGTGATCCGCGCCGACCTCACCCAGGCACGCCTGCGGGGCGACCAGTACCGGACGGAGACCGAACTCACCGAGATCGAGCGGGAGTACGGGCTCAAGGACTGGTCCGGCACCCGAACACCCGAGTACCGGGCCGGTATCCCCAAGCGTGCCAAGAGCCCCGAGCTGCGCAAGGCCGAGCGCCTCGGCCAGGAGGAGACCGGGCGGGCCCGGCTGCGGACCGGTGTGCGCCGGGCCCTCGCAGGCGCGGCGGGCGAGGAGGAGTTCCTCGCCCGCCTCACCGCGCAGGGCATCGAGTTCGAGGTCCGCCGCCTGCCCTCCGGCGATGCCAAGGGCTACAAGTTCGCCCTGCCCAGCGGCGATCCGGGCGGCCCGGTGTGGTTCTCCGGCAGCCAACTCGCCGCCGACCTCACCCTACCCAAGATCCACGAGCGCTTCGCCACCGGTGTCGACCAGCCCGCACCCCACCGCCCGGTCAGGCAAGGGCAACCGGACACGGGCCGGTACCGCGCCAGCACCACCGTCGACCACACCACCACCGTCATCGACGACGAGCCCCAACCCGGTCAGGTCGCCGCGGTGGTCAGCGGCGCGATCGAGATCCTCGACACCCTCGCGATCACCAGCCCCGTCCTGTCCCGGAAGGAGATCAACCAGGCCGCCCGAGCCCTCGAATACGCCGCGATCGCCCGCACCCGAGCCGCCCGCACGGAGGTACGAGCGATGCGCTCGGCCGCCCGCGAACTCCTCTACGCCGGCCCCACCGGCAGCCGGAGCGGCGAGGAAGGCACGGCCGCCGCCACGATCCTGTCCAGCCTCATGCTGCTCGCGATCATCATCGCCAAGTGGCACGCTGCCCAAGGCCACCGCCACCAGGCCGACGCCGCCCGCACGGCAGCCGATCACCTTCGTGCCGCCTACACCTGGCAAGCGGCCAAGCCGATCGCCCACCTCACCCTCGAAGGCCACCGCCTCCCGAAGCCCGACCACGACCGGCAGGCCGACGCCGTCCGCCGCACCCTGCCCGCCGACCAGGCCACCCGCCTCCTCGCCGAGGAAAACTGGGCAGCCCTCGCCGCCACCCTCGCCCAGGCCGAAGCCGCCGGCCACAACCCGACCACCCTGCTCACCAACGCCGCCGGGCGCCGCGAACTCGCCACCGCCGACTCACCCGCCGCCGTCCTCACCTGGCGCATCCGCCGCGACGCCAACCTCCCCGCCCCCGCACCAGCCGCCACCCCCGACGAACTGCGCACCAGGGCAGCCCGCGCCCGTACCACCAGCCGCACCACCGGCACACCGGCTACCCCGGCCATCACACCGCCGACGCCGGTCGCCCCCGACCAGGTACGCCGAACACGCTGACCAACCCAGGTGGGCGGGTACGGAGCCACTGCCCCGCCCACCAATCCCGCCCCCGGCATGGCCGGAGCGCCACAACTACCCTGCAGCACGGTGACGGTGTCGATTCGATGTCCTTCTCGCTGGGAGTGATCCATTCCCGCAGCGCACGTCGTATGGTCCCTTGCTGCCCCGCTGCCGACCTGAAGGGACCGCATGACCGACTACGACCACGACTTCTACAACCCCGCCCCCGAACCCGCGCGTGCCGTCATCCGCGCCGTCCCGCACCCGGCCGAGCTCAACCCGCGCGGCATCACCATCACCTGCACCGGCTGCGGCGCCCGCCGCGACTGGCTCCTCCTCGCCGTCCACGACCAGATCTTCGTCCGCTGCCGCTGCGCCCACGAATGGCGCGAGCCCGACCTCACCCGGGCCGACTTCGACCCGCACTACGTCGAACCCGAGCACGAGTGGGACGACTTCGACACCGCCATGAGAGCCCTCGCCTTCGACGGACTCCTCGCCGGAACGACCTGGAACCTGGACTGAGGTCCACGCCGCACCCGCCGCTGTTCACCTCCGACGCGTGCGGTGTCACGCCCAGACGAGCGAGGACAGCGCGGTACACGGACGGCGCTTCGACTACCGGCGGAGGTCGACCTGGATGACGGCGTGGCGGCCGTTGGTGCGCCACAGCGTCCCGGCGCTGTCGAGCTGAGCGACGACGGCAGCGTCGACGCCGACGATCACGTCCGACTTCAGCGTCCGCAGAGCCGTGACGGCTGAGGGGAAGTGGCTGGCCACCCCGGTGAACGCAGTGGTGGGCGGCCACAGCTGATCGCCCACCAGCCGCCGGTAGTTGAGGTCGCCCTTGAGGATCGTCATCGCCGCGCCGACGAACTCGGACCGGAGGTCGGCCGGCATGTCGTGGAACGGCAGCGGCGCGCAGAAGAACGGGTGCGTGCGGACCACGAGCGTGCCGTCGCTCATCGCTTGCCACAGTCGTTCGCCGATCGTCGCGGCAGCCGCCGTGGGGGCGGTGCGCAGGCGCTGGACGGTGGCGAGGACGTCGGCCATCGTCGCGTCCGACACGTAGTACGGCTGCGGCTTCACGTAGACGACGACCTGTGCTGCCAGACCGGAAGCCAGGAGGTGGTCGACCAGCACCAGGTCCGGCAGGAGCTCCCGGCCGGTGTTGTCCGCGATGATGCAGACACGCCCGCCCACGGCCCGTTCCAGCTCGGCCCAGAGCGACTCGCTGTCGTCGGCCACCAGGTCGGAGGCGACCGATCCTCCGGCCTCCGCCGTGATCTGGAAGCTCAGGTCGGCACGGTTGCCCCAGAGCGCCGAGGAGAGAAGCGCGGCGGCCCGCTTGTCGGTGAAGTCCGAGGGCAGGTCGCCGAGGGCCGCCAGCTCGGCGTCGACGGCCGGGCCGGCGAGTTCGGCGTCCTTGAACGGTGCGAATGGGTCGATGCCCTGCCAAGTCCCGGGCCGGAAGTAGCCGGTGGCTTCGAGCAGCCTGCGGTAGAAGTAGCTTTCGGCCCACAGGAACGGCGCCCTCGCCCCACGGCCGTCCGAACAGGCCGTCACCCCACTCCATCCACTGCTGGTGGTCGTGGGCACCGGTGCTGAGCGGCTGCAGCACACCGTCAGTGCTCTCGGCGAGGAGTTCCTCGATCGCGACCCGCTCGCTCGGCCCGTACGGCAGTGCGCCGAGAACCTGCTGGACGAGCTTCGGGTGCCGCTCGTGGAAGACACCCCAGGCGAAGGATCCGGGGACATCACTGCGGATCACAGGTGCAGTCATCACGGTCGGGCTCGTCCCTCTCATCGACATCTCAGCTGACAGTTGTCCAGCCCCACGGGCGTGGACCGCTCTGCCCTTGCAGGCAGGAGAGACGGTAGTGGGCTTCTGCCCGGTGTCGGGTTGGATCGGCTGCCGCGTGCTGGAGTGCGAAGCAGGTGACCCGGAGCTCGCGGATGCTCCGCAGCACCGGGTAGCCGGCCCAGGTCATCACGTCGGCTCCGTACGCCTCGCAGAAGTCGGCGTACTCACTGTCCGAAACCGAGCCGAAGCTGCCGTAGCCGACGGCGGTGGCGGTGAGGTCCCACTCGGGAGGCCCCAGGGAGGTCCGTTCGAAGTCGAGCAGGTACGTGGCGGTGGGGGTGACCGCAACGTTGCCGCGCCAGGCGTCGCCGTGGATGACGCTCGTCGGTAGGCTCGGCCGGAGGCCCTGCCACGCCGTTTCGAGTTCGGCCAAGCGGTTGCGCAGCCACTGTCGCTGGTCGTCGTCGAGGGTTGCGGCGGCGTCGATCCGACCGGCCAGCCGGACGAATGGGTCGAGGTGACCCAAAGGGAAGGTGGGAATGGGGAGTTCGTGGAGGCGCCGGAGGAGCGGCGCGATGTCGGCGGCTGCCCCTGGCTGGTGCAGGGGGAGCTCGTGCCAGAAGGTCACCGGGTTGCCGTCCACATTGAGCGGCTCCGACAGGTGCGCGAGCGGGCGCACCGCGAGCACCCCGCAGTCGTACAGCCAGCGGGCGACAGCCAGTTCGCGGCTTGCGGCAACGGCTTGGCCAGGGCGGCTGATACGGGCCACGATCCCGTGCGGCAGCCGCCACAGCGCGTTCTCCCCGATCCGGATCGGTTCGGCGCCGACTGCGGACAGGCCGATTTCCGCGCATGCCTTGAGTAGCAGGGCGCGGGAGTCTTCGAGGCTGCTCACACCGCCACCGTAGCGGCGATCTGTTCCCGTAGGTCCCGGATGTTGGGGAGACTGCGGTGGCCGTGGGCGACCCGGCGAAGCTCGGCGAGCTCGTAGTTGGCACGGAGCGAACAGAGGCCATTGGGTCGACGTCCTTCGCCGCCAACTCGCCCGAGGCCAGTGCGCAGACACCGAGGCCACGAGACGAAGCTGGCACTGCGGCAGCGATCACCAGCCGACGTCGAGGCTGGGCCGTCCTCGGAAGGAGGAAAGCCCAGCTGTTTTCTCAGCGAACAGGTGAGGACCTTGGCATCAGGCGGTGGCAGTAAGTTCCCGCGCCCGTTCCGCGAAGTCCACCACCAGGCGGTGACCGCCGAACGGCTCCATACGGCGCTGGAGGTCCTGGACGGCTTCGATGGCGCGGGAGGACTGCACCTGCTTGGTGAGCGAGAGAGTCCGCACACCGGCAGCATGCGCTGCTTCAAGGTCGTTGCGCTGCAGGTGCGAGACGGCCAGCGCTGCCTGGGACATCGCGCCGCGCCGGGCACGCTTCTGCTGCCTGGCGTGATCGATGGAGAGGCGGGCGTGCTCGGCCGCGTGCTCGGGCTGGCCGAGGTCGCGGAAGGTGTTGGCGTGCTCGCCGTGGAGGTAGGCGGCGTCGATGAACTTCGCCCACTCAGGGTCCTGGTCCGGCTGGACCCGCTCGAAAGCGGCCTCGGAGCGGATGATGGCCTGAGCGGCGCCGACCTTGTCGCCGAGCTTGGCGAGCGCGCGAGCTTCCAGCGCCCAGAGATCGGCGAGGCAGGCGGGCGAGGAGACCCCGGAGAGTCCGGCCCGTCCGGCTTGGGCGAGGCGGCGGCCCTCCTCAGGATGGCCGAGAAGGGTGGCCTGGTCGGCCATGCCGGCCAGCACGTGGGCGCCGAGCGCGGGGTTGTGCGACTCCTCGGCGAGGCGGAGGGACTGGATCAGGTAGCGCTGGGCAGTGCCGTGTTCGCCGTTGTCGTAGGCCATCCAACCGAGGAGGTACGTCTGCTCGGCAGCGGCCTCGCACAGCGCCTGCCGAACTTGTTCGGTGTAGGTGCGGCGGAGGAGCGGGTAGACATGAGCGTTCATGTACTGGGCGAGC
The DNA here is from genome assembly GCF_040296285.1 of Kitasatospora sp. NPDC002227. Classification (NCBI taxonomy): domain Bacteria; kingdom Bacillati; phylum Actinomycetota; class Actinomycetes; order Kitasatosporales; family Streptomycetaceae; genus Kitasatospora; species Kitasatospora sp. NPDC002227. The sequence continues at coordinate 17,788 of NZ_JBEOWY010000014.1, read as the reverse complement.
GCGAGCCGGCCTGAGCCGCCGCCCTGGAAGATGTCCATCTGCTGGAACGCGCCGAACATGTTCCGAACAGCCGTCACGTCTTCCAGCCGTACCTGCGGTCCGGGAGTAGGGGACTGGTCCAGCGTGCTCAGCAGCCAGTCACGCGAGGGCCCGACGCCGGCGACAGCGGCGAACGGTGCCATGGCCAGGAACTTGCGACGGTCCACGTCAGCTCTCCCCAGGTTGGTGACGGCTTCCACGGTAGCCGCGTACGAGGAGTTGTACACCAGTGAGCGATCGGCGGACGGGGCGTCTGCGAGGCCGAGATCGTAGGTGGTGACCCGGTAGCCGAGTTCGGCGGAGAACACGTCAGCCAGGATGTCCGGCACCGGCTGGCGTGGAATCTCGCCTCCCACCCAACGACGGACGCTCGTCGTGTCCGGCGCGATGTGAGGCTGGCCCCACTCCTTCGCCTTCGCACGAACTCGCCTGCTCAGCTCGCCCCGGCTGATGCCGGACTGCTCCAGCAGCTGCTCGAGTTTGGTGTTCACCGGTTTCATCGCCAAGGCCCCCAGCACGATCGGTAGCGGAAGTAACACCCTTCGACACCCCCGCCGACATTACTCCCGATTACTCAACAGCGGTTACCTGGTTGCCCGAAGTGATCTGCACCGCTTGAGGAGTACTCAGCCATGAGGACCGAGAGCACAGCAACTGACGTAACGTCACTCGGTTCTCCGGATGCCTGCCTCAACGCAGGGGAATCGAGCGACCCGCCCGAGGCCGCCAAGTCGACCGAGGGGAGGTGGTACCGCATGGGCCTCCCCCTGGTCCGGCCCGAGCACATGGAACCGGTACGCGAGATCATCCGCGTGCACCTGCGGCTCTGGCGCAAAGCCGAGTTGAGCTTCATCGCCGAGCTCGGCGTCACGGAGTTGCTCACCAACGTCTACAAGCACACCCGCGGTGACTGCGAGCTTGTTCTGTCGGAGACGGACTCTGGCGTCTTCGTCGGGGTCAGCGACTTCGACGCTACCCTTCCGATCATTCGGGAGCCGTCCGACGACGAAGTAGGCGGACGAGGGCTGTTCCTGCTCGCAGCCATGGCGGATGGGTTCGGCACTGAGCCGTGCAGATCAGGCAAGCAGGTCTGGTTCCGGCTCGGCCCCGAGGCATCAAGGCCCCGCCAGGGGGAGAGCGCCGCATGACGTCGGCACCCACCCTGCCTGTCGCGCCGCCTGGAGGGCTCGGCATGACCCAACCCGGCGTGCTCTACCGGTGCACCTCGTACTTCGACGTGCACGGCACCGAACTGGCCCAGCTCTTCGACTGGGAGGTGCTGCCGAATGCGGAGGCCGCGTACAAGCGCCTGCGGCGAGCCGCTGCCGGCGTCAGCCAAGCACTGAGTAGAGGCACGGACGCCGAGCTTCGAAGGTGGCTGGGCGACCACACCGTCCTTCCGTCCGTGGCCAGGGCGATCGACGGCGGCGGTGGCTACGAACTGGAGCTGTGCAGCACCGGAGTCCGCATGGTGCTCGCCGTTCATCGCATCACCCTGCTACCTCTGCTGAGTAGACGTCACTTCAGCTGCCCGGCGCTCGCCCTGCGCGGGCGACGGCTCTGGGCAGACAGTCGCGACAGCGCTGGCTGACCCGGTCACCCCGCGTATCGCGGAGTGCGGCAGAGCTTGGTTCTGACGCCTGCGCATGCTCGACGCTGCCTTCCGCCTCTCACCACTGAGTCAACGACGTGCCTGTGTGCGCCCGAAAAATCCCTAATGCCCTGCAAGCAGCTGATTCGAATGGAGACCCCATGCCCGAGTCCGTGGTGAAGCCCGGTCTGCCGGACCCGCCGTCCGGCTACCGATACCTCGACTTCTTGGGCGGCCCCAGCCGCCTTGTCCACGAGGACACCTGCCGGGGCTGCTTCATGAACCTCGCCGAACGCGAGCTGCCCGACATCCTCGCCCCCGTGTACGACGACGGCGTCATCACCGTCAGGCAGGACGCAGAGTGGGCCGTGCCCGGCTTCATGGTCGTCGGTGTCCGGCCGCACATCGGTGCTCTCGACGAGATGGAACTGCCGCTGGTGGAACGGCTCGGGCGGGTGACGCACTCCGTCCGGCGGGCCATGCGCGAGCGGTTGGGTCTGGCGGCGGTGCAGATGTACCAGGAGGAGAAGCTCGACCGGCCGCATTTCCACGTGTGGATGCTCCCGCTGTGGCCGGACACCATGGCGGCCCACCGCATCAACCCGCGGATCTACGAGTCCAACATCGCCCGCTACCTCACGCTGTTCACCCTCGAATCCCACGAGGTGGACATCCGCCGCTGCGCGGACGAGGTGCGCGGCTTCCTCACCGGCGTACCCGAGCTTGGCGCTGACACGCGCGCCTGAAGCCGAGCGAGCCTCGTCCAGAGCCGAACAGGCGGCGTTCCCGGCTACAGCCCTCGCGCCCAACTGCCGCAGGCGGCCCGTCGCAATGGCGGGCCGCCGTATCGAAAGGAGATCGAACGAATGCGTATCGCACATGTCGCCCCCTTATGGGAGAGCGTCCCTCCCCGGGGCTACGGGGCGGTCGAGTCGCTGGTCGCCGACCTCACCACGACCCAGGTCCTCGACGGGCACGACGTCACCGTCTTCGCCTCTGGCGACTCCAAGGTGGCCGGCAACCTCCACAGCATCGGTACGACGGCTCTCCACGCGGACCCGAGTGTCAGCGAGCCCGAGGTCTACCGCATGCTCCAGCTCCAGGAGGTACGCGACCGCGCCTCCGAGTTCGACGTCATCCACTCGCACGTCCACTCCAACACCGGGTGTATGGCGATCCCGGCGCTCCACGGACTGCGAACCCCGGTGGTCCACACCGTGCACTGCTTCTTCAACGAGGACAACACGCCGCTCTTCCGCCGGTTCGCCTCCGAGCGCTACGTGGCGATCAGCAGAGACCAGCGCTCTCACCTGCCGGAACTCAACTACCTCCGCACCGTCCACCACGGCATCGACGTGGCAGCCTTCCCCTTCGGCACCGAGGCCGCCGACTCGTGGCCGTACCTGGTGTTCCTCGGCCGGATCCGACCCGAGAAGGGTGTCCATGTCGCCATCGAGGCGGCGCGCCGTGCAGGGCTGCGCCTGAAGATCGCCGGCCGGATCAAGCCTGGTGACCGGGCGTACTTCGAGCAGCAGGTCCAGCCACACGTGGATGGCGACCAGGTGTCCTTCCTGGGTGAGCTCGACTTCCAGCAGAAGGTCGCCCTGCTCGCCGGCGCCGCTGCCACCCTGATGACCTCGCTCATCCCCGAGCCGTTCGGGCTCGTGCCGATCGAGTCGATGGCCTGCGGCACACCGGTTGTGTCGCTGCGCGCCGGGGCCGCCCCCGAACTCGTCCGAGACGCCGTCACCGGCTTCCTCGCCGACAACGCCCAGCAGATGGCCGACGCGATCCGCCGCCTGCCCGCGATCGACCGCGCCATCTGTCGCGCCCACGTGGCCGCGGAGTTCTCGATCCGCCGGATGGCGGACGGCTACCAAGCCGCCTACCAGATGGCCACGCAGGGCTGATCCGGCTTCGCACTGCTCAACTCACCTTTCCACTAGCGCCAGTGAGGCATCATGCGCAGTGTCATCCTCAGCGCGGGCAAGAGCTGCTTTGTGGCCTGCCCCGGCTGCTACAACTACTTCGGCCGCACGATCACCGAGACGCCCCAAGTGCTCAGGTTCGCGGCCGGCTTACGCGACCGGTTCGGCCTCGAGAAGATCACCGTCGGAGGCGGCGACCCGCTCACCCGGCCGGACATCGTCATGTTGCTCAAGGGCCTCCACGACCTGGGCCTCCAAATCCACCTGGACACCGTCGGCACCGCCTTCCTCGGTGCGGCCCGGATCCGTTTCATGGGCACGGGCGCCGTCGAACAGGTCGCCGCCGACGATGTGGCCGCCCTCAGCGACCTGATCGGCATCCCGCTTGACGGAAGCACCGACGCCGTGCAGCAGCAGTTCCGCCGACACGCGACCATCGCCTCGCAGCTGGCGGTCCTATCCCTCCTGGAGAAGGCTGGAGCCCGGATCTGCGTCAACACCGTCGTCCACTCCGGCAACACGGGTGACATCGCGGCGATCGCGGAGCTCCTCAGCGGATTCGTCGGCATCGTGGAGTGGCAGCTCTTCCAGTTCATGCCGATCGGGCCCTTAGGCCACCGGAACCGCGAGCGCTACCTGATCAGCGAGAGCGACTTCCAGCACGCCGTTGCCATCGCCCGTGACAACGCGCCCGGACACGTCAGGATCGCGGCCAAGAGCGCGGGCGGACGCAAGCACCGCTACCTGCTGATCGACTCCGCCGGCCTCGTGTGGACGCCGGAACAGTCGCAGGAAACCGTTTGGCACAGCGAGGACGCCAACGACCGCCGACACCTGATCGGCAACGTCAGCGATGCCGACATCCTCGACCGCCTGGCCGCGCTGGAGAACGCTGCCACGGAGGTTCCGGCATGACGGCCGCCGACCTGCTCGTCGTTGTCGCCCACCCCGACGACGAGACCCTGCACTGCGGCGGGCTCCTCCACCGCACCGCCCTTCGTCGCGGCACAACGGTCACCGTCACCCTGACCCGCGGAGGCGCGGGGAGGACCCTCGGCATGTGCACCGAAGAGGACCTTCCCGCCGTTCGTGAACAGGAGCTGCGTCGCGCCGCCGAGGCGCTCGGAGTCACCTGCGCCGAAGTGCACGACCTTCCCGACGGCAGCCTCAGCGACCACGAGGCGACCGGGACAACTCTCGTTCTCGAGGCACTGCGTCGCTGGAAGCCCCATCGAGTGGTGGCCTTCCCACCGAACGGGATGAACGGCCACCCGGACCACCGCGCCGCACACCGGATCGCCCTCGCTGCGCTCGACCGCTATGACGCCAGCCCGGATGTGCTCCTGGTGACCAGCACTATCCAGTACACCGAACCGGCCAGACCCGGATTCCTGGACCCCAGGAAGGTCGAGGCGATGCGGCTACCGCCCACCCTACGGATGCAGCTGGGCGATGCCCTGGAGACGAAGCTGCGCGCCATGGGCCACTACGAGACCCAGGCGCGCAGCGTCGCGAAGATCCTTCGCTGCTACCCGGAGACGCTTCTCAGCGAGGCGTTTCACCGGGTGTCCGGCTGACGAGCTGACGGCTCACACGGCGGCGGTCAGCAGCTTGCGGACGTGTTCCACCGCCTCGGCCACCGGCACGGACTGGGTCTCGCCGGTGGTCCGGGTGGTGACCTCGACCGTGCCGTCGGCCAGACCGCGGGCGCCGACCGTGATCCGGTAAGGAATGCCGACCAGTTCGACGTCGCGGAACTTCACACCGGGCCGCTCGTCACGGTCGTCCAGTAGGACGTCGACCCGCTCGCCCTGCAGCTGCCGGTACAGGCCCTCGGCGGCCTCGACCACCTTCTCGTCGCCGGTGCCGAGCATGACGACGGCCACCTCGAATGGGGCGACGGCGGCGGGCCAGATGATGCCCTTGTCGTCGTGGTGCGTCTCCACAATGGAGGCCAAGGCGCGTTCCACGCCGATTCCGTAGCTGCCCATGATCGGGACGACGCGCTCGCCGTCCCGGCCGAGCACGGTCACGCCGAGGGTCTCGGTGTACTTGCGACCGAGCTTGAAGATGTGGCCCACCTCGATCGTGACCACCACCTCCAGCGGCGTGCCGCACTGGGGGCAGGGCTCGCCAGCGGTCACCTCGCGCAGGTCCGCCCACCGCTGCACCGCGATGTCCCGCTCGACCGACACGCCGCGCAGGTGGACGCCGTTGGTGTTGGCGCCGGTGGTCATGTCGGTGCGGCCGCGCAGGGCTTCGTCCGCGAGGATGGGCAGGTCGACGACGCCGACCGCGCCCAGGCTGCCGGGGGAGGCCCCGAGCGCCGCCTGGATCTCCTCGGCGGTCGCGGGCCGCACCGCCGTGGCGGCGAGAGTGTCGATGAGCTTCTGCTCGACGAGGCTGTGGTCGCCGCGGACCAGGACCAGCGTCAACTGGTCATCGACCACATACACCAACGTCTTGATCTGCCGCTCGGCCGGCACGTCGTGCTGGACGGACAGCTCCTCGATGGTGCGCGCGTTCGGGGTGTCGAACCGCTCGGGGGCGTCCAGGCCGGGGCCGTCCACCACGGTGGGCAGCGTGGAGGTGGCCTTCTCGGTGTTCGCCGCGTAGTCGCATCCGGGGCAGCGGACCACCAGGTCCTCGCCGGCGTTCGACGGGCTCATGAACTCGACCGACGCGCTGCCGCCCATGCTGCCGCTGGACGCCTGCACCGGGATCGCGGGCAGGCCCAGGCGGGCGAAGATCCGCTCGTAGGCGGCCTTGTGCAGGTCGAAGGAGCGGTCGAGTCCGCCGGCCTCGACGTCGAAGCTGTAGGAGTCCTTCATCGTGAACTCGCGCACCCGCAGCAGGCCGCTCTTCGGGCGGGCCTCGTCCCGGAACTTGGTCTGGAACTGGTACCACATCTGCGGCAGGTCCCGGTACGACTTCAGCTCCTGCGACAGGACGGTGAAGATCTCCTCGTGCGTCATGCCGAGTGCCAGGTCCGCACCCTTGCGGTCCTTGAGCCGGAACATCTCCTCGCCCATCACCTCCCAGCGGCCGCTGCGCTGCCAGATCTCCGCCGGGTGGAGGGCGGGCAGGATGAACTCCTGGGCGCCGATCGCGGTCATCTCCTCGCGGATGATGTCCACGATCTTGGCGCGGACGCGCACGGCCAGCGGCAGCAGGGAGTAGTGGCCGGCCATGAGCTGCCGGACGAACCCTCCTCTCACCAGCAGGCGGTGACTCACCGCATCCGCGTCCGCCGGGTCCTCCCGGAGAGTGGGCACGTACAGCTGGGACCAACGCATAGGACCGGAGACCGTCCTCTCGGTGAAACTGCGGAGTGTCGCGGCGGCGCTCACGCCGACATCACGACGGGGAACGCATTCTAGTGGCGGAGCCCTGCCCGAATCGCTCCGTTTTGAGAAGCCCAGGTCAGAGACCACATGAAGAGCGGCATCCCTGATGACACGGACGGAGGCCGATGGCTGACACACCGGATGAGAAGCCTCGCAGCGATCAATCCGTCGACGCCATCTGCCGCTACTACGACACCCTCGGTGAGGGAGAGCACGACCGGCTCACCAAGGATGTCGCCGGCCGAGTCTCCTTCGAGATCCACCGCCGCTTCCTTGCTCCATATCTGACGAGAAATCAGCGAGTGCTGGAGGTTGGCGCGGGCCCAGGCCGCTTCACGACCGTGCTCGCCGAACACGGTGCCCGAGTAGTGGTCACCGACATCTCGCCCGTCCAACTCCACCTGAACGAAGTCAACGTCGCCGCAGCGGGCTTCGAACGCGCCGTCGAAGCGCGCCACACACTCGATGTCCGCGACACGAGCCGCTTCCCTGACGCTACGTTCGACATGGTCCTCGCCTACGGAGGCCCGCTCTCGTACGCCTTCGAGCAAGAACGCCAGGCCCTCGCCGGCCTCCTCCGCATCGTGAAGCCCGACGGCATCGTGGTCGCCTCGGTGATGTCCTTGTGGGGGAGCTGGCGAGCCCGCTTCCCCGGCGCCACCCAACTCGCCCTCCGCTACGGCACCGACGTCACGGACGCCGTCATCCGAACCGGCGACCTGCGCCACGTACCCGGCATGGTCCACGTCTGCCGCATGTTCACCTGGGAGCAGTTCGCCGCCCTCGTCGCAGAATGCGGCGGCGAGATCCTCGCGGGATCGGCGAGCAACTGGGCGAGCCTCGAAGACCCAGACGTCCTGGCGGGTATCGAGGAGTCCCCGCAGCTCTGGGAGCGTTTCCTCGCCTACGAGACCGCTGCCTGCGCCAGCCTTGGTGCCCGCGATGGGGGCACCCACATTCTCGTCGCGGCTCGGCGGCGCGGCTGAGTTCCCGGACGGGACAGCCACCAGGGAACCCATCGCTCGGGCACTCACTGGAGCAGCCACACTGGCGGCATGGCAGGCACTCGACGTCCGCGCCACGGAACGAGCCTGGCGCCACTACGAACTGGGCAACAGGACGAGGCCATGAACCGCCTACGTCAGGCGCGGCTCCTTGCCAATCGCACGGGGTCGGCCCGCCAACGCGTCCGAATCGACCAAATGGTCGGTAAGTTCGAAGCATCGCGGTGAGGGCGGCGATCTCCCCGGCTATCACTGCCTACGGGAAGCCAGGACATGCAGGAGCGCCACCAAGGTTCCCGAACCCATGAGCTTCCCCTCCGCGATGAGCATCGGGATCTCGGACATCGGCACCCACGCGACGTGGCCGGCCTCCTCACCGTCCTCGGGCGCGCCCACGAGGGTCGCCCCCTGGCCGACGAATACCTCGTGCGGAGAGTCCACCATGCCGACCATCGGCTGGAAGCTAACCACGTGGTCGAGGTGATCCGGCTGCCAGCCGGTCTCCTCTTCGACCTCGCGCAGAGCAGCCCCCAGACCGTCCTCGCCAGGATCGACGATGCCACCGGGAAGCTCCCAGCCCCAGGACTGCGGTACGAAGCGGTACCGCCAGAGCATCAACACGCGGTCATCGGCATCCAGCACCGCGGCGATGGCCACGCGCTTCAACCGCACGACGTGATGCTCGAAGCGCGCCACGCCAGGCGGCTCAACGTCCACGAGCGCCAGCTGTACCCATGGGTTGTCATAAACCACGCGGTCGCCGTAGATCTTCCACGGCTCGAGCCCATCGGCTTGAGCGCTCATCAGCAGTCACATCCTGGGAAGGCAGCAGTGGGCATAGTTGACTACACCTGCCGAGTGGGTGGCGCACGTTGAGCGTATGTGAACCAGTCTCGTTCGTGGTGATCGTTCTCACGCTGGGCGGCCGGAGCGCGCGGGGCGTCGTCGGTCTGGTCGCTGCCATGTCTGATTCCACGGTTGCTACCCCGATTGACGAGTTCAACGCCAAGCCGTTCCAGCTGGGTGTAGGTCGGCATCCCCCAGGCGCCAAGCGCCACCACGGAGTTGACGTCGGTGCCACGAACTACGCTGGCGGCCATGGACTGGCTTGATCGGGTGGCGAAGCTGCGGCAGTGGACAAACAACGAGGTCCGCGCTCCGCACAAGCCGCTGTTGCTGCTGTACGCGCTCGGCAGCTTCCAACAGGATGCTGACGGTGAACTGCGCTACAGCGCGGTCGAGGAGGAGCTGAAGCGGCTGCTGGTCGAGTACGGGCCACCGAACCCGACAACTCCCGCGTATCCCTTCCACCATCTGGTCAGTGACGGCGTGTGGGAAGTCAGGACCGATCGTGGCCACGGAAGCCCGGGAAGTGGGGTCCGGGCTCTCCGTTCCAGCGGCGCCACCGGCAGGCTCGTGCCAGAGTTGCGGACGGCGCTCGCCACGGAGCCTTCGCTACTGGGACGGATGGCTAGAGTGCTGCTGGACATCCACTTCCCGCCGTCACTGCACACCGATCTGTGCGAGGCCGTCGGACTCGACCTGGAGTTGGCCGAGACCGGGCCCGTGGCTGGCCTGCCGGGTGGCGCGGACACCGCTGCGCGACGACGGCGGGACCGGCGGATGCGTGAACTCATACTGACTGCCTACGAGTTCCAGTGCGCCTTCTGTGGCTTCGACGGCATGCTCGGCGCGAGCACAATCGGCCTGGAGGCCGCGCATGTGCGCTGGTGGTCATACGACGGTCCGGATGAGGTCGATAACGGCCTGTGCCTGTGCTCGTTGCACCACAAGCTCTTCGACAAGGGTGTTCTGGGCTTGGGCGAGGGGCATCGCATCCTCGTGTCGCAGCGTTTCGTCGGCCGTAGCGAGGCCAGCAAGCAGCACGTGCTCGCGCTGGCTGGGCGGCCGGTCATTGGTCCGCAGTCGGGCCTGCCACCCGTCGCCGGTCGGCATCGCGAATGGCATGCCCGACAGGTCTTTCACGGTGTACCCCGTGTGCCAGCAGGGCAGCCGGTGCTGACTGGGTGACAGCTGGCCAGCCGCGCAGCACCGGTTGCCAGGGCAACGCGGTGTAGCCTCGCCCGCCGCCCGCTCGCCCCCAGTCGTGGTTACTGACAGTTAATGCTTGCAACTGGAGTTGAATCATGTCATCCTGCAAGGCTTTGTCCTCGCAGGCATGAATTGGGGGAGTTTGGATGACGACCAACGGTTCGGGGGGCGCCGACCCGCAGATCGCAGAGGTTGCGGCACGGTCTGCCAACTTCGGCTATCTGCTCCAGCATGAGCCGCTTCTGGTGTCGTACGGGGTGGCAGCGGAGTCGTATGTGCATTCCGATGCCAACGGCGCCATGTTCAAGGCGCGTGCGTTCGGTGAGGTGATGACCCGATACCTGGTCGGCCTGCTTGGCATTCGGGTAGACCCCCGGGACCGCCAGGTCGATCGGATCAACGCGCTGGCCCGTGAGGGCATCCTCCACCCCCAGGTGAAGGCATGGTTCGAGTCGGTACGCGCTACAGGAAATCGTGCTGTCCATGACCACTACGCTGAGGTCCGGGCCGCCCTAGCCTGTGTTGAGAACTGTTTCCGGCTCGGGGATTGGCTTCACCGTTCCCTGACTCCCGACACCACGCACCGCGTGTTCCTTCCCCCGGCACCCGCGGTCCAGGGACCGGTGCCGGCCACGGCCCAGGAGCAGCGGGAACTCGAGCAGCTCCGTGCCGAGCTGGACGCCTACCGCAGCAAGCTTGCTGAGGCTCGCCTGCGCTATGACGGCAAGCAGGACCGGCTGGAGCGTGAGCGGGCAGCCCGTGAGCTGGCGGAGGCAGAGCTCCTACGGGCCGAGGCTGACCGGGCCGCTCTGCGTGAGCTGGTCGATCATCTCAACACCCGCCTTGAGCAGTTCACCGCAACCGAGTTGGTGTTCACTGCGCCCGCACGGCTTGGTGCGTCGGCGCGTGACGAGATCATTTCCCGTGCCCACAAGGCGGCTCAGCCGCCGATGAACGAGGCCCAGGTGCGGGCTGGGATCGATCGCATGCTGGAAGCCGCCGACTGGGTTGTCCAGGACGCTCCAGCGGCCAATCTCCTTGCCGGCCGGGGAGTGGCTCTTCGAGAGGTGAGCACTGCCGTCGGCCGAGCCGACTACCTTCTATATGTCGATCGTCGGCTGGTCGGCGTGCTTGAGGCTAAGCGCGAAGGCGCCGATCTGACCGTTGCCCAGGACCAGGCAGCGCGTTACGCCTCTGGCCTGACGAAGGGGCAGCAGCTGAGCGCATGGCGGGCGACTCTGCCCTTCCAGTACGTCTCGGACGGCAACACCTTCCGCTTCAAGAATGAGTTGGATCCTGATGCCCGCACTCGCGACGTTTTCGCGGTGCACCGTCCGGAGACGATCGCTAGGTGGATCGAGGAGGCCGATGCCGATCCGCAGGCGCCCACCTTCCGTGCCCGGCTTCGCCGGTTGCCCCGAACCTTCCTCGACCCGGAGCCGCTCCGGCCAGCTCAGGTCAAGGCGATCACTGGTCTCGAGCGCTCACTGGCGAAGGACGACCCACGGGCGCTGATCCAGATGGCAGCTGGCGCCGGTAAGACCTACACCGTGGTCAGCGAGAGCTACCGGCTGCTCAAGCACGCCAAGGCCAAGCGGATCCTCTTCCTGGTCGACCGCAACAATCTTGGCAAGCAAGCCGCCATGGAGTTCGACAACTTCAACACCCCTGATGACGGGCGTAAGTTCACCGAGCTTTACCCGGTCCAGCGGATGTCGGGCAAGACTGTGCTGGGGTCTTCTGACATCGTCGTTTCCACCGTGCAGCGCCTGTGGTTGGCGCTGACCGGACGGGAAATTCCTGATGCGGACACCGAGGACGCGGCGCTTGACCGCTACGACCTGATCGACGGCCCGGTGGAGGTCGGCTACAACCCCAAGATGCCGCCGGAGAGCTTCGATCTGATCGTCGTCGACGAGTGCCACCGCTCCATCTACGGCAAGTGGCGCGCGGTGCTGGAGTACTTCGACGCGCACCTGGTGGGCCTGACGGCCACCCCGGTCAAGCAGACGTTCGGCTTCTTCTTCCAGAACATCGTCAGCGAGTACACGTACGAGCAGGCTGTCGCCGACGGCGTCAATGTCGACTTCGATGTGTTCCGGATCCGTACCGAGCTGGGAGAGAAGGGCGGCACCATCCCTGCCGAGACTGTGGTGCCCGTCCGGGAACGCAAGACTCGTCGCGACCGGTACCAGGAGCTGGAGGACGACCTGAGCTGGGCTCCCTCGCAGCTCGGCCGCTCGATTATCAGCCGGGGGCAACTGAAGCTGGTTCTGGAGACGTTCCGCGACCGACTGTTCACCGACATCTTCCCGCCAGTGGGGGAGGGTGAGACGGAACACCGACGGACTCACGTTCCCAAGACCCTGATCTTCGCGGTGGACGACAACCACGCCGAGGAGATTGTGGCAACGGCCCGGCAGGTCTTCGGCAAGGGAGATGATTTCTGCGTCAAGATCACGCACGCGGCCAAGCACCCCGATCGGTTGATCCAGGCGTTCCGAAACAGTCCTGAGATGCGCATCGCAGTCACCGTCGACATGATCGCCACGGGAACGGATGTGAAGCCTCTGGAGTGCGTGTTCTTCCTGCGTGATGTGAAGAGCTGGGCCTACTTTGAACAGATGAAGGGCCGTGGCGCGCGCACCATCGACGCGGACGAGTTCCAGGCTGTGACACCCGACGCGAAGGTCAAGGTTCGCTTTGTGATCGTTGACGCGGTCGGAGTCACGGACTCGCCGCGCGTGGATGCCCGGCCGCTGGTACGTGCCTCAGAGAAGCAGATCCCGCTTCAGCGACTGATCGATAAGAGCGCGACCTTCGCTCTGACCGAGGACGAGATCGCGACTCTCGCCGGCCGTCTCGCCCGGCTGGACAGGCAGCTTACTGATGAGGAGCGAAGTGAGCTCGCCGAACTGGCGGGAGGCAAGGAGCTGAGTGAGATCGTCGGCGGCCTTGTCCGCGCGGTGGACCCGGATGCTCAGGAGAATGCTCGCCGGATTGGAGGCCCTGAGGCTGTCCGCCAGCTCGCGATCGACGGGCTCACCCCCTTCGCGAACCGCGAGCTGCGGGAGCGAATCATGCAGATCCGCCGGGCCCACGACATCGTCTACGACGAGGTGAGCGTCGACGACATCGTGGAGGCCCGAGGCATCACCGCGGAAGAGATCGCGACCCAGCGGGTCACCTCCTGGCAGCAGTACCTCAACGAGCACCAGGACGTGATTGCACCGCTGGAGGCAGCCTTCCGTGAGCGCCGTGACCCGCACGAGGTGTATCGCCAGTTGCGTGACCTCGCGCGCCGCATCGAGCGTCCGCCCTACCGCTGGACGCCGGATGCCTTGTGGAACGCCTACGTGCAGCTGGGCAAGGCTGCCGCGCGGCCCCAGCACGGCGCGGGTGTTGTCGACCTCATTGGCCTCCTTCGGGTAGAGCTTGGCCTGGACGAGACGGCAAGGCCGTACCGCAGCCTCGTGGAGGAGCGGTACGCCGCGTGGCTCCTTGGCCAGCAGCAGGCCGGCGCCGCGTTCACCGGCGACCAGATCTGGTGGCTCGAGCGCATCGTCGACGTCATCGCCACGGACGCGGCGATCGAGCCCGACCACCTCAAGGACGTACCCTTCATCGAGCGCGGCGGAGTCGACGGCTTCCTCGCCGCCTTCGGTGGCGCCCGCGCGGCAGAGATTCTGGAAGACCTGGGACGGGAGCTGAGCGCGTGAGCGGGGAACTGCCGAAGGGGTGGGCGTGGGCAACGCTTGGCGACATCTCTCATTCAGTGAGAAATGGAATCTTTATTTCCCGGCCGGGCATTGAGCCGAACGGCGTGCCGATCCTCAGAATTAGCGCGGTTCGCCCTATGCGGCTCAACGTCGAGGACGTTCGTTACACGGGGAAGTCATCCGAGGAAATCTGTGATGCTGGCGCAAGCCTGGACCCCGGAGATCTTCTCTTCACGCGCTACAATGGAAACTCCAACCTAGTTGGAGGATGTGCAATTGTGCCAAATGGTGTGCGGCTTGTGACTTATCCCGACAAGCTAATCCGTGCCAGGGTAATGAAAGACGTCGTCGATCCCAAGTTCGTTATGTATGCCTTCGCCTGGGAGGGCGTCCGAAGTCGAGTGCGCTCCTATATTAAAACCACCGCCGGGCAGGCCGGAATTGCAGGTGGGGAGCTAAAGAAAGTTGCCCTCCCTATTCCACCACGGGCAGAGCAGTCGCGAATTGTAGCTTTGCTTGACGAGCAACTGTCTCGACTTGACCACGCGAGCGCCACGCTCACTAGGGCGGAGCGGAACCTCGGCAGCTTGGCTACTGCCGGGCTTTCCAGTTTGCTGGGCGAACACGAGCGGGTCACGCTCCAAGAGGTTCTGGCGGCGGGGCTCTCGAATGGCAAATCGGTAACTACTCGCGATGGTGGCTTTCCAGTCCTTCGGCTGACGGCACTGGCTAATGGGCGAGTGGATCTCACGCAGCGGAAGAGTGGCGACTGGGACGAGGATCAGGCGAGGCCGTATCTCGTCTCGCGTGGAGACTTCCTGATTTCCCGCGGAAATGGCTCTATTTCCCTTGTTGGACGGGGCTCGCTCGTAGAGTCAGACCCAGATCCAGTTGCATATCCTGATACAATTATTCGAGCTCGGCCAAACTCAGAAAAGATTCTTTCGTCCTTCCTGAGGATCATCTGGAACTCCGGAATTGTTCGCAGGCAGATTGAGCAGCAAGCCAGGACCACTGCGGGCATCTATAAGGTCAATCAGAAGATCCTGTCTTCTGTCTCATTCCCTCTCCCTGACTTGGTCGAGCAGCGCAGATTCTGTGCACAATATGAAGACCTTGAATGGAAGATGTCGAGGCTCTCTGTTGGGGTGGAACTGAGTCAGGCGCGCGCGGAGTCCTTGCGCCGTTCTCTTCTCGCGGATGCGTTTAACGGGCGGCTTGTGCCTCAGAATTCGAGTGACGAGTCGGCTGAAGCTATTTTGCATCGCATCTCTGCTGATCGTGGTCCCGCAAAGCGTCGCTCATCTGGACCCAGCCTTAGCCGGGTGGCCGGTAGGGCTGATTTCTCGCAGGCGCGGCTGAAGGAGTCTGCGCCCACCGCCATTGTCCCCGTCGGTTTCGGCTCTCAGACCACCCTCGACCTGGAGATCCCCGAGTGACCACCCTTGCAACCCGTCGTCTTGTCGACAAGCTCTGGAACTACTGCAATGTCCTTCGGGATGACGGTGTCTCCACCATTGACTACGTTGAGCAATTGACTTTCCTGTTGTTCCTTAAGATGGCGGATGAGGCCCAAGCTCGGCCGGCCATGTTCCGTGAGCAGGTCCTTCCGGCTGGTCCGGCTTGGGAGGGCCGCGGGTGGGCGGAACTGGTCAGCGCCAAGGGCGATGCCCTTGAGATCGCGTACCGCCATCTTCTCGAAGATCTCGGCAACTCTTCTCCTGGCACTACCTTCAACTTGATCTTTAACGGGGCGCGAAACAAGATCCAGGATCCAGCCAAGCTACGCCGCCTCATTGTCGATCTGATTGGTAAAGAGGACTGGTCGCAGCAGGGCACCGATGTAAAGGGCGACGCGTACGAGGAGCTGCTGGCAAGGGGCGCCGAGGACATTAAGTCTGGCGCGGGCCAGTACTTCACGCCCCGCTCGCTGATCCAGGCAATCGTCGACTGTGTGCGGCCTACGCCGGACGACACAATTACGGACCCGGCCTGCGGTACTGGTGGCTTCCTCCTGGCGGCGGCGGAGTACCTCATCCACGAGTACGGCACCAGCCTTACCCCAGAGCAGCGCCGCGCGCTGAGCTCGGGCGGGATCTGGGGTACCGAGCTGGTGCGCAACACTGCGCGCCTGGCCGCTATGAACCTCTTCCTGCACGGCATCGGGCATGCCAACGGACCGAAACTGGTCAGGGACGAGGACGCTCTTGCGCAGCCGCCGGCAAAGCGAGCCAGTCTTGTCCTTGCCAATCCGCCCTTTGGAAAGAAGTCCTCCATCACCGTCTACGGCGAGGACGGAAGTGCCAGCCGCGAGGCCATCGCGTATGAGCGCCGCGACTTTTGGGTCACCACCACCAACAAGCAGCTGAATTTCGTCCAGCACATCGCCTCCCTGCTGGAGATCCATGGTCGGGCGGCGGTGGTCCTTCCCGACAATGTCCTCTTCGAGGGTGGAGCCGGCGAGACCATCCGCCGTCGGCTGCTCAAGGAGTACGACCTCCACACCATGCTCCGCCTGCCTACTGGCATCTTCTACGCGGGCGGCGTCAAAGCGAACGTGCTGTTCTTTGACCGGAAGCCAGCGCGCCCCGAGCAGCCGTGGACGGAGAAGCTATGGGTGTACGACTTCCGTACTGCGCAGCACTTCACACTCAAGCAGAACCCCCTCATGCGGGCCACCTTGGACGACTTTGTCACGTGCTTCGCGGCGGATGACCGCAGCAAGCGGATCGAGACAGAGCGCTTCAAGCCCTTCACGTACGACGAGCTTGTGGCCCGAGACAAGGTAAGTCTCGACATCACTTGGCTTCGCGACCCGAGCCTGGAGGATGCTGACTCCCTGCCTGCACCCGAGGAGATCGCCGCAGACATCGTTGAGGACCTCCAGGCCGCTCTTGACGAGTTCGCCGCGATTGCCGACTCTCTTCGGGAGGCGAGGCAACAAGCGGCTCAAGACGCAGCGGTAGAAGGCGTGCCTGTGCAAGGTGACGTGTCTCGCTGACGTGAGCGCGACGCAGTGTGGAGGTCCGGGGGCTCCCGCCAGGCGGGAGCCCCCGGACCACTGTGATCCTGGTGGCGCGGCGCATCCAGAAACGGCCGGACTCACTGGCCGTTGGCCTGGTAGGTCTTCTTCCATAGGGCGCGGTGGCGGGGGTCGCCTTGGCCAGCCCCGTTGACGTGGGTCAGCGACTCCAGGGTGGCACCGTTGTTCCAAACGCCGAAGTGATCGCGGTGGATGGCGATGATGCCGTTCGCCTGGGCGAAGGTCTCGGCCGGGCGGGTGAAGCGGGTGGTAGCGACGAAGATGGCGACGTCGGCTTTGAAGTGCTGCTTAGAGCCCAGGAGATCACGCACCTCACGGCTCGCTATCGAGGCGGTGGGTGCGTAGCGCTTGCACTGGATCACCATTGTGCGTCCGTCCGGCAGGCGGCCGAGCACGTCAGCTCCGTTGTCGCCGGCCCCGCCTACTCGTTGGACCTCGGAACACCCGTCCCGGCGGCAGAGGCCGGCGACCAGCTCCTCGAACTCGGTGCCAGTCATCTTGTCCACGTCGGCGAGAGTTCGGTGGCCAGCCCGCACCAGTTCCTCGGCCCGCCACTTCCGATCGCCGCTACGAAGGAGGCGGTCGGTGCGCCACAGCCACCGCCCCAACGCTCCAACACCACTGATCCCGGCCGCGCCAAGGAGGTATGGCCAGATCAGCGACCAGTAGGCCGAGAGGAGGAGCAGGAGCATACTGGCGCCAACGGCCGTTGCCTTCCACTGGTTGTTCCGGCGCCTCCGCGCAGATGTGCGACGTCCGCCTCGCCTGGCCATGCAGTCCCCCTCCGAAGCTCCCGGTCAGCAGTGTTGGGCACGGAGAAGGCCAGGGGAAGGCCGCCTCGATCACCGGAGAGGCGGCACTGTGGGTAGGTGGCCCGCGCTTGTCTCAGATCGTGCTGGTGGGGTACGACGGCAGCATGCTTCGTTGGTCACCCCTGTCGCGCGTCAGACTTTGTGGCGGGGCTCGTTTGTTGCGGGTCCTGCTGCTTGAAGGAGTCTGATCGATCATGGTGAGGCCACCGGCACTGCCGCCGGAGGAGAAGGTCCGGATCGTGCTGTCGATCCT
>NZ_JBEOWY010000013.1:101910-193867 GCF_040296285.1 Kitasatospora sp. NPDC002227 | reverse complement strand
GCCACCCCCCCCCCCCCCGCGTCCGGGGGGGGGCCCACCCCCGGGAACGCCCGCACCGGCCACCACGGGCGGCCGGGCCGCCCGTGGCCGGCAGAGAACTGCGGGTAGCCGGCCACACCCCGGGCGCGGCGCCCGCAGCGGCGGGCAGACCCACCAGCCAGCAGGAGCGCGGTTCGACCGACCCCGTCCGCACGCTCGGCGAGCTGCAGCGCACGGTGCACTTCCCTGGCGTCGGAGCCGAGGAGGATTCCGCACTGGCGGATAGTGCTTAAGACTGCTATAGTTGTTCATGTCGGAAGGGGGTGGCACCCCGGCCGGCTCAACCCGAACCACCCGAACGAAGGCGGAGAAGTGACCACGACGAAGACCCGGGCGAAGTCCACCACCAAGCGCCGCCCGAAGGTGTCGGAGGCGGAGAAGACGCGCCGCACCGAGACGCGAGAGGCCGCCGTCGCGGAGCTCGGCGACAAGCTCACCGAGGCGGTCGTCTCGCTCGCCACCAGCGAGGGGTGGACTGCCACCATCCGGGCCATGGCGACCCTGGACCTGCGCCGCTACAGCTTCCGCAACTGGCTGCTGATCCTCCAGCAGTGCCCGCACGCCACCGCCGTTGCCAGCTACAACGAGTGGCAGCGCCAGGGCCGCCAGGTCCGGCGGGGCGAGAAGAGCCTGACGATCTTCGCCGGGATGACCATCAAGAAGCGGGACGAGGACGGGAAGCCGGTCACCGACGAGAACGGGGAGCCCGAGACCATCACGCGGTTCCGGACCACGGCCGTGTTCGACATCAGCCAGACCGACCCGATCGAGGGAGCGACCGCCGCGCCGCTGGTCAGCATCAGCGCGAAGGTCACCGGGGCCGTGCCGGACGGCCTCTGGGCGGCACTGGCGATGCACGCAGAGCGGCGCGGGTACACCGTCGGCCGCGCGGTCACCGCCCCCGCCGACGGCCTGACCAACCCGGCCACCCGGGAAATCCTGGTCAGCGACACCGACCCGGAGGCGCACGCCACGGTCACGCTGGCCCACGAGGTCGGACACGTCGAGTGCGGGCACGTCGAGGACATGGCCGAGTACGCGAAGCACCGGGGCCGGATGGAGACCGAGGCCGAAGCCGTCGCCGCCATCGTGTGCGCGTGGTTCGGGCTGGACTCCGGCGTCAGCTCCGCCCCGTACATCGCGGGTTGGGCGGGCAAGACCCCGGAGGAGATCGAGGCCACCATGACGGCCGTCCTGAAGACCGTCACGACGGCCGTGCGCGCCATCCTGGACAGCATCGACCCCCCGGCCGCCGAGGACGACGCCGACGACCAGGAGCAGCAGGCCGAGCCCGAGCAGGCCGCCGAGCAGACCGAGGCCACCGCCGTGCCGCCGGTGCTGGCCGCGCGGACCGTAGCCCGGCTGCGCCCCGTCGGCCCGGTCGAGGAGTTCACCCGGGCCGTCAGCTTCGACGGACACCAGGGCATCGGCGGAACGGTCCGCTTCCACTCGACCTACGCCAGCGCCGCCTACGTCGTCACCGACCACACGGGCACCCCCGTCCCCGTCGGCGACGTCCACGAGGACCAGGCCGTCGAGTTGCTCGCCCAGCACCACGGCTTGCCCCTGCCCGTGGTCGTCGTCCGGGAGAAGCCGCACCAGACCGCCGACGTCCGCCCCGTGCTGGCAGCCTGACGCCCCACCCGGGGGCGGTGCGCGGCACCGCCCCGGGCCCCACCCTCAGCCCGCCCGACCTCCGGCCGGCCCGACCCGGCCCGCCGACCACCCACCGAGGAGACCGCCGCCATGGCGCAGCAGCAGGCCCCCGCACCGCTCACCACCTACACCGGCCCCAGCGACCCCTACGGCGATCCGAAGAGCATGTTCCCGGGCCGGTACGTCGTGGACGCCCGCATCCGCGACGTGCACGCCGCCGAGCTCTTCCCACTCGGCCCCGAGGGCCCGGTCGTCCCCGCCGTGCGGCTGATCGTGGAGTGCTCCCGGACCGGGCACGTCGCCCGTACGACCGTGGAAGGTCCGGCGCAACGGTGGGCCATCCACCCGGACTTCCACGGCTTCACCGCGGACGCCCGGGCCATCACGGCGGCGCTGCAGGCCGCCGGCGTTCCGGCCGAGGTGACCAGCACCGGCCACAACCTCTACGCGGCGTCGGTGCGGCTGACGACACCCGACGGGCCGCGCTGGCTGGTGGTGGGGCTGGACGGCGACGCACTGGTCTGGCAGCTGGACGACGAGGAGGGTTCCGAGGACTACGGGGTATGGGGCACCGCCGATCCGGCGGACGCTCCGGAGCAGGTCCTCCGGTGGCTGGAGGAGCGGAACGCGGAGACCGTGCCGCCCCGTGCGCGGTAGGCCGGCTCGGTGCCGGTCGGCCCCGCTGGCGGTCGCTGTCGGGGTCCGTCGGCGCCGCGCCGGTGGGCGCCGAGGTCCGGTGAAGCGGGCAGCGCACGACTTCCGATGATGGCTATATCTGCTACTATTGTTCATGTCGGAACGGGGTGGCACCCGGCTCCGGCTCAACCCGTACTCCGGCACCACGAAGGGCACTCCATGCCGACCGCTCCCCTCCTGCACTGCAACGGCGACCACGCGATGCCCCCGGGCCACGAGAACCCGGGCCCGTGGACGCGCTCCGCCGCGCTGTGCGGGCGCTTTGTCACCGACTCGCCGACCGGCCCCGTCGTGTTCGACGGCGGGTTCGCCGCCCGCACCGGACGCGGCCAGTGGGGCGTGCTGCGTACCTACGGGCCGCGCCACCCCAAGGGCAACCCGGCCGCCCGCAGGCTGCGCCGCGCCGCGCGCACCCTGCCGTCGATCAGGCTGTGCCGCAAGTGCCGCAAGGCCGTGCGCGCGATGACCCACCCGAGGTGGACCCCGCCGAACGGGATCACGTACCTGGGCTGATCGGCGGCCGGACGCGAAGAAGTGGTGCCACCCCCCAAAACAGTGCCTAGCTATGCTATAGTTGTTCATGTCGGAGGGGGTGGCACCCCGACCGGCTCGACCCGAACCACCGAGAGGAACCCGAGATGAACGAGCAGCAGCCCGCCGGCGACCGCGTCCCGTACTTCGCGCTCGAGCCGGGCGACCGGTTCCGCATCCCGGCCGTCAACGGCGCGAGCGTGATCGAGTGGCGGCCCGAGGTCTACACCTTCAAGCGCATGCTGCTGGCCTCCGACGTCGTCACCGTCTGGCACGTCGAGCCGGGCCACTGGGGCAAGCACGAGCTGGACGTCCACGGCACGACCCGGATCGCGCACGGCGTGCTGCGCGTCGGCCGGGCCACGGACGACAGCGCGGCCGAGGACTGACCGGCCAGTCCGGCGGCGGGCACTTCCCGCCCGCCGCCGGGCCGGACCCCGCTCGCATCACCCCGCCGGCCACCGGGCGCGACGCGGCCCCGCCCACCCCTTCCACTCCCTGCAGCACGAAACGAGGTACACCCGTGTCCGTTCGCATCACGCGCCGACTCCCCGGCCACCCGAAGCCCCGCCAGCCCTTCCAGTACGACCAGGAGAGCGACGTTCTCCCGGTGACCGCGCATTGGCTGCTGCTGTGGGCCGCCGGGCACGTCGAGCAGGTCGGACTGTTCCAGGGCGACGACCGGTTCGCCGGCACCGGGCGCACGGTGACGCTGCAGGCATCGACGCTGGGCGCCTTCGACGTCGCGGGCGGAGACGGGCGCGGAAGCAGTCAGCGGGCCTACGACTGGCCGGCCGTCCAGGCCGCCAACGCGCTGGCCCTGGCGCTGCTGTCAGACCACCTGAACGGCGGCCCGGTGGAGTTCCCGGAGGGCGCCGACAAGGAGGAGCAGCGCTACGCCCGCCGCCGGTTGGTGCACGTGTGGGGCTGCGCCCCGGGGCGGACGGCCGCCGAGGCCGCCGCGATGTTCCGGGCCGCCGCGGACCCGTTCGGCGGGTAGGCCCCGCCGGCGCGGCCGATCGCCCGTTCCAGATCGCGCCGGGCCGGCGGATTCAAGGGTGGACCACACCCCCGAAAGGTGGCTCAATATGCTATAGTTGTTCATGTCGGCAGGGAGTGGCACCCCGACCGACCCAACCCGAACACCCCGAGCAAGGAGCAGCAGTGGTCGAGCAGAACACCCTCCCCACCTCCAGCGTCCCGGCCGCCTTCGCCGACGGCCACCTCTACAGCCCGACCGCCGATCTCGTCGAGACCGGAATCGACTTCCGACCGGGCGACCAGTTCGAGCCGATGCCGCCGAAGCCGTCCGGCGGGATGGCCGAGAAGGCCGCGTGGTGGCGCTCGGTCGCCAACCTCAGCGCGCCGGACTTCCTCGGCCTGACGGTCGGGAGCGCGATCACGGTTCACAGTGGCAAGGAGGTGAGCCCCGGGGTGGTGATCATGACCTTCCGCGCCAGCGCCCGGGTGCAGGTGGCGCTGACCGACGACCCCGACGACGTCCAGATGCAGGTGACCGTGACCCGGCGGAGCCCCTCCGGCCACTGGTACGGGCCGTACTGCGACACCCCGGAGAGCTGACGCCCCCGTGCTGCGCCCGCCGCCGAGCGGGCGCAGCACGGCCCCACCCTTCCCTGCCCTTCCCTGCCGCCAGTCGAGAGGACTTCCGTGGAGATCAGCCCGGCCGCCCAGGCCCTGTACATGTCGATGCACGAGACCGGTGCGCTGGTGACGCCGTACGAGGTGGCCGAGCTGCGCGCCGACGCGGTGGGCCGGCTGGGCTTCAACGGGCTGCGGGTCGAGTGCATGAAGCGCGCGCTGTTCTGCGCCGCCGCCGAGCCGGACCACCACGGCGAGCGGATGCGGTGGGCGGTCGCCGCGGCCGGCTTCGTCGACCCGCCGTAGCGGAAAGGGATCATCCCCGCTTGCCAATGGTGACTAGCTGCGCTACTATTGTTCATGTCGGAAGGGGTTGGCGCCCCGACCGACCCAACCCGAACCGCACCACAGGAAGGCACACGATGCGCACGATCACCGTCCACCCGGAAGCCGCCGCCGCCCTCGCCCCGCTCGCGTTCGGGGAGTTCACCGCGACCGCCTGGGAGGACGGCGGGTACCTGGCCGGCTGGGAGTACACCGTGCCCGGCTGCGCCTGCCTGGTGACCCTCTGGCCGGAGAACATGCTCAACGGGCCCGACGCCCCGGCCCAGTTCACCCCGGTCGGCCCGTGGTCGTACGCCGGCCGGTTCGACGTCGCCACCGCGGAAGGGCGCCGCAACCCCGGCGACTGGACCAACCCCGCCAACCGGGACGGCCACCGGACCCCGCACCACGCGCTGTCCGAGGGCCTGGACGAGCACCGCGCGGTGTGCTTCGAGTTCCGCCAGGCCATCACCCGGTGCCTGGGGTGCGGCGACGCGAAGCAGGAGCACGGCCCCGGCGGGAGCATCTTCGCCTGCGAGGACTTCCGCCCCGGCCGGGAGCCCGGCCGCCGCGACTGGGAGATCCGGCGCGAAGAGCGCGGCCTCTGGATTCCCCGCGACTGAACCACCCCGCCGGGGGCGGCGGCCGGCACCGCCGCCCGGCCCGCAGCGCACCGCACCGCACCGCACCGCACCGCACCGGACAGTCCCCCGCCCACTCGAGCGAGAAGGGGACCAGCCGCGCCGCTGCCAGCACGCCGGCCGCCGCCACGGGTGCGGGCACGGCCTGGACGACCCGGCGCTCCGCGAGGACCTCCGTGGAGATCAGCCCAGCCGCCCGGCCCTGGACATGTCGACGCGGATCACCCCGCTTGCCAATAGTGGCTAGATGCGCTACTATTGTTCATGTCGGAAGGGGTTGGCGCCCCGACCGGCCCAACCCGAACATCCCGAGCAAGGAGCAGCAGTGGTCGAGCAGAGCAACTCCCCCACCTCCGGCGGCCCGGCCGTGCACCGGTTCGACAGCACCGCCGAGGCGTACGACGCCACCCAGTGCGACGAGGAGATCCGCGACGGGGACGTGCTGGTCATCGAGTCGGAGGGCGTCGTCGGCTTCCTGGTGGAGGCGTGGCCCGTGGCGGTCACCGCCGTCCGTGGCGAGCTGCACGGCTTCGAGGGCCCGGTCGAGGACTTCGAGGACGGCGCGTACATCGCCAGCCACCGCGCGGCCAGCGTGCTCGCCGCCGAGCTCGGTTTCGAGGCCGCTGCACCAGTCGCCGTACCGGAGGCCGAGGCCGCCGTGGAGGAGCCCGCCGCCCCCGCCGCGGAGGGGCGCGCCGTCGTCGAGTTCTGCAGCGCCGTCCTCTCCCCCGGCTACAAGGAGCACCGCCTCACCGTCCGCCCCGTCGGCGCCGGCGATCCCCTCCTGTACGTCCCCATGCCGTACCACCCGTACCCGGACGTCGACGGCATCCTGGCCGCGTTCGGGTGGCGCACCGTCGAGTCGTTCCGGTACGTCGCCAGCGCCAACCGGGACCGGGCCGTGGCCGTCCCGGCCGAGCCGGCCGACACCCCGGAGGCCGCGGCGCTGCGCGACGCCTTCGCCCGCTTCACCGGCGCGCAGGAGACGGCACGCAGTTTCGGCAACAACCCGCACATGCTGCCCGCCCTCACCGATGGCGAGGAGCACCCCATCGGCTGGACCTTCCGCATCGGATTCGGGGAGGGCGCCACCTTCGGCGCGATCACCGCCGACGGCCGTCTCCTCACCAGCGCCGACGGCGCCCACCACCCGACCCGGGCTATCGCCGAGGCCGCGATCGGCTCCCAGCACGCGAGCCCGACCGGCACGGAGCAGGAGCCGGCCCACTGCGTCCACGGCCGCGCCGTCACCGTCGGCACCACCGGCGACCCGGTCGCCGAGTGCTCCACCGCCACCAACGGCCCGGAGTGGGGAGCCTTCGCCACGGCCGACGCGGAAACCGCCTGGTACGTCACGGGGTGCGCGGTCGACGTCGCCAACCGGGCCGCCGAGGAGAACGCCGAGATGGACGACGCCGACCCGGAGGACCCGTACAACACGTGGGGCCGGATCTGCACGGAGCACCCGGAGTACCCGGCGGCCACCTGCTCGGAGTGCAACGCCGAGGAAGAGCCCGCCCAGGAGGAGGCGGACGAGGAGGAGCCGGTGCTCGGCCGCTACGTCGTGGCCGTCGGCTCGAACCCCGACCAGTGGCCGACGTTCAACAGCCTGGAGCGCGCCGTCGCCCACGCAGCCAGCTACCACCTGACCGCCGCCGCCGTCCGGGACCGCGACGCCCAGGCCGACATCGCCGGTGCCCGCATCCGGTGCTCCGACGGCCGGGTGCGCATCGCGACCCGGCGGGAGACGGCCCACGGCGCGGAGTGGATTCACACCGACGACCGCAGCGCGTGGAAGGCCGACAAGTCCGAGCTGATCGACACGTCCCGGATCGCAGAGATGCGGGCCGCCGCGGACGCCGCCGCCTACCGGATCACCTCCAACCCGGACCCGACCGACCCGCAGTGGCGGGCCGCCCTGGACGAGTTGGGCGAGGCCCTGCGCTACCTCTCCGACGCGGACCCGCTCTACGCCGCAGCCGTCGCCGAAGTGGAGCGCGTGACCTTCACCGGCACCCTCGCCCGCGTCGCCCCCGGGGACATCGTCCACGTCGAGGGCATCCGCGCGACCGTCATCGAGACGGGCACCGCCGAGGGGGACGCCGTCCGCGGCGACCGGCCCCGGTGGTGGGCCGAGATCATCGGCGTCGACGAGGAGGACCGGGCCCGCACCTTCCGCCGACCGTTCGGGATCGGCCGGTTCGACGACGTCGCCGCGGCCGAGCCGGTCACCATCGAGCGCCCGCTCGCCCCCTGACACCGTCCCGCCCCGGGCCGCCGCTCACCGCGGCGGCCCCTCGCCCCCAGGAGCGCACCCATGAGCAGCAACACCTTCGAGGTCGGCCAGCGCGTGAAGACCACCGTCGACCTGGACGCCGCCGAGTGGGACCCGAAGCAGCCCGCGATCCCGGCCGGCTCCCTCGGCACGGTCGACGGCGTCCGGCACTCCCAGGCCGACCCGCAGCAGGTCGCCGGGTACTCCGTCCGGCTGGACGATTCGGTCCACCCGCTCTCCTCCGCCATGGAGCCCGGCGACGTCGAGGCCGCCGAGGAGGACGTCCCGATCGCCGACTTGGAGGAGCTGACCGTCCGGGTCACCGCGCTCGGCCAGCACTCCACCGCCCACGGCTTCCAGCCGTTCACCGCGCCCGGCGACGTCCGCCCCACCGGCTGGACGTTCCGTGTCAACCACGGTGCCGCCGCCCGGTACACCTTCGTCACGCGGCGTGGCCGGCCGGAGTTCGGCACCGCCCGCTCCGAGTACCGGTGGCAGGCGGAGAACGCCCTCACCGCGCTGTACCGGGCGGGCGACCTGGTCCCGCTCGGCGAGGCCGGCGCCGCCGCCTTCAAGGCACTACGGCAGGGCGCCCCCGAAGCCGTGGTCTCTGTCCTCACCCAGCTCCGGGGGATGAACGCCGGGGAGGAGGCCACCGACTGACCCCGGCCCCGCCGCACCGGAACGCCCCGCGCCCGCACCGGGCCGGGGCGTTCCGCGTTCCAGGGGCAGGCTGCCGCCGAGGCGTTCCGGGCCGCCGCCGGCCCCACGACGAGTGCGAATCGCCCTGCCCGGTCGGCACACCCACACTTCCAAATAGTGCCTAATACTGCTATTATTGTTCATGTCGGAAGGGGATGGCGCCCCGACCGCCCGACCCGAGCAAGGAGCAGACCGATGTCCAGCAGCACCCCGGTTCCGCAGGTTCGGCCCGAGACCACCGCCGACCCGAACGGCATCGCGCACCACACCGTCGGCGCGTGCCAGGCGACCTGGCGCACTGTCAGCACGGCGGGCGGCACCAGTACCGCCGCCCAGTTCGGTTACCCGGCGTGCGGCGCGCCCGGCCGGATCGACCGGTTCGTGCAGGTCTCCCAGAGCACGGTGTACCGCCCCGTGCGAGCCTGCCCCGACCACGCCCGCCAGGACGCCCGCACCCCCGCCCCGGAACCCGCCGCGCCGGACACGGGCGCCGCAGAGCGCGCCACCACGCCGAGGCTCCGGCCCGGCCACCCGGCCCCGGGGCGAGCCTTCCGCTACAACCAGAACAGCACGATCCTCCCGGCGACCGCGCAGTGGCTGCTGCTGTGGGCCGCCGCGCACGTCGAGAAGGTGGGGCTGTTCCAGGGCGACGGCCTGTTCGCCACCGGCGGGCGCACGGTGACGCTGAAGGCGTCGATGCTGGGCGTGCTCAACGTCGCGGCCGGTGACGGGCGGCGGAGCAGCAGCCGGGAGTACGACGCGCCCGCGATCCGTGCCGCCCGCACGCTGGCCCTGGTGTTGCTGTCGGACCACCTGAACGGGAGCCCGATGGAGTCCCCGGAGGGCGCCGACGAGGAGGAGCAGCGTCGCCTGCGCCACCGGCTGGTGCACGTGTGGGGCCGCACCCCGGGCCGCACGGCCGCCGAGGCCGCCGAGGCGTTCCGCGCCGCCGCCGATGCCGCCCCGCAGTGAGTTCGAGCCTGCCTGCCCGACCGATCCGCACCCGCACCCGCACCCGCACCAGACCAAGGACATGCCGATGTCGTACGACTACGAGGCCCGCGGCACGATCACCGTCTCCCCGCCGGTGCCGACCGCCGCCCTCTGGGACCTGTTCCACCCCGACCGCCGGAGGCCGTTCGCCATCGCCCCGGCAGCCGGCGAGTGGCAGCTCACACCCTCCGCCGACGCCACCACCGACAAACAGGGGCGGCCGAGCCACATCGCCGCCCTGGTCGTCGACGCCGACGCGACCAGCTACGAGATCACCGCGCGACTGCGGGAGTTCGAAGGGTGGGTGGGCCCCGACCACGAGCTGGACGGCCACTTGGACGTGATCGGCGAGAGTCTCGAACGGGGGCGCATCTACCCCTGGGACGACGACTACGACTCGTTCCCCTGCTGGGAGTTCTGAGCCGCCGGCCGCACCGCAGGCCCGACGCTCGGAGCGCGCTGTGCCTAGCACCCACCGGGCGCAGCCGGCGCCCGCCGGGCCCCGGCTGCGCCGTGCAGCAGGCCAGCGGTTCAGCCGGCGCGCTCGCACCCCGCCGAGGCGCCCGGCGACCGTGGCACCGGCTCCATCCGACTTCCCAATAGTGGCTAACACTGCTATAGTTGTTCATGTCGGAAGGGGGTGGCACCCCGGCTGGCTCGACCCGAACACCCCGAGCAAGGAGCGGACCATGCACGCACGCACCGCAGCGGAGATCGACCGCGACGTCTGGCGCCTCTACCACCTCGCCTACGCAGCCAACCGCCTGGCCCCGAAGGTCCTGGCCAACCCCGGCCACCGGGGCAGCGTGCGCGACGCCCAGGTCCGGGCGCGCGCCGCCGATGCCCTGGCCAAGCGGCTGCTTGCCCGCCCCGGGGTCGCCGAGCACGACGAGACGCCGTACGCCCGCGGCCTGCTGCGCGCGGCGGTCGACAAGCTGACCGGCCCCCGAGGCGACCTGTCCGCCCTGGCCGAGGCGGCCGGGCGCGCAGCCCGGCACCGCCCCGTCGCGGCCACCGGCGAGCTGCTGCACCTGGCCGACTGGGCCCGCGAACTGGCCGCCCCGAAGGACGGCCGCCCCGCCAACCCGGAGGAGCTGCAGCGCCGCCTGGCCGAGCTGCGCGCCCGGGCGGTGGCGTTCGGGCTGACCACCGAGGAGGCGGCCGGGACGGTGTCCGTCGCCCGCGAGACCGTCACCGGGCCGACGCACTTCCGAGTGCTGTTCGCGAACGCCATCTCCCGCCGGGGGCGGGTGGCGGTGTGCTTTGCCACCGCGGCGCTCGCCGATGCCGCCATGGCGGACTACTACCCGTTCAACAACACCGATGCGTACCGGCTCACCTGCGAGTGCCGCTGCTTCGCGGCCTGACACCCCCTCCGGGCCGCCCCGCAGCGGGCGGGGCGGCCCCTTCACCCACCCCGAGCACGAAGGAGTACCGGCATGCCGCTTCCCGGCGCCGTCACCACCGAGGACCACACCTACTACGTCATGCCGAAGGCCGGCGGCGGCTTCGAGATCCGCCTTCCCGCCCGGGGCGAAGCCCTGGTCACCCGGGCGCGCGGCAAGCGCCTCGCCTCCAGGGGGGCGCTGTGGCGCGCCACAGCGCCCAAGTGGTGCCCCACCGACGAGGGTTGGTGGCACAGCCTGTACGTCACCCTCGGCACCGACCCCCGGGAGTACTTCGCCGGACAGGCATGGCGCGGCACGGTCGTGGAGACGATCTCCGGCCGGGCCTACGACGACAACTACGGGTTCTGGCTGCGGCAGGACCTGTTCCCGGTCGCCGAGATCACTTCGTGCCGCTGCCGCTACGCCGGCAACCGCTGCCACGGGTGCGGACACGACCTGGACGACCCGACGGTCCGCGCGGCCCGGGACGCGCTGGAGCGCTCCCTGCACGGGCCCGACTCGACGGGCTGACCGGCCTCCCGGCTCCGGGGCGCGCCGACGGGTGCGCCCCCGGAGCCGGCTGGGCCTCAGCGGGCCACGGGCCACGCTGTTCGGTACCGCCGCCGAGCCGGCGCACGACGGCGAGCGGGTGCGGCGGGCGGTCACCCCGGCCGACCTGCAGTGCAGCAGCGGAAGGGAATCACTCCCACTTGTCGACAGTGGCTATATGCGCTACTATTGTTCATGTCGGAAGAGGGTGGCACCCCGACCGGCTCAACCCGAACACCCCCGAGCAGGGAGTCCGCATGACCAGCAGCACCTCCACCCCGAAGACCCCGGCGCAGCGGGGCGCGGCCGTCCGGCACAACGGCACGACGATGATGCGCCTGCGGGACCTGCGCCCCGGGGACGTCAAGCTAGCCGCAGGCTGGGAGGAGTCCGTCATCCTGACCGTCGAGCACCGGGGCCGGGGCGAATACACCTGGACGTCCCGCGTGGTGCGGCCCAGCGATGAGGCCCTGCGCCACTATCCGGCACTGCACTGGGAGTTCCCGTTCACCCACCGCACCCACGGCTCCACACTCATCACCGCACTCGCCGACCGCCACGTCGACCCTGCCAGCCTGCCGCCGAGCCCCTACCCGGACGAGCGCAGCATCCCCACGCAGTTCCACGTCGGGGACGTGGTCCGCCACGGCCAGGTCGTGTGGACGCGGGAGCGGGGCGGATGGTTCAACCACGTGCGCACCCGGTCCACCGAGCCGACCGGCGACGCCACCATCCAGCGGCTGTTCCGCGAACCGGCCTTCCTGCGCAACGGCATCCCCGAGTACACCCCCGCCGCCCTGGTGACGCAGCCGTACGTGCTGACCGCCGACAGCCCCGACGTGATCCACCTATCCAAGAACACCACGCACCTGTGCGCGTGGTCCGGCCGGGTCGACGGGGTCTGGCGGGACCGCCACCCGGCCACCGCGTTCCGACTCAACCCCGAAGGCATCCACGTGCCGGTCTGCGACGGGCACGCACCGCTGCTCACCGCCGACTAGCCCGACAGCCGGGCGGTCGAACCGGCCGCCCGGCCCCACCCAGTCGAGGCAGAGACAGCCGGCCCCGCCCGGGCGGCGGCACCCGAGAACCACGACCAGGCCGAGCGGCGCACCCGCCGCCCGGCCCGACCCAGGAGGCACCACCCATGTCAGTTGATATCCAGGCAGTCGGAGGCATCTCCGTCCAGCCCGCCGTCCCGTTGAGCGCGTTCACCGGGTCGCTGATCGGCGAATCGGAGCACTTCCGGCTGCTCACCCTCCCCGGGCCCGGCGAGGAGCGGCAGGTCGTCGCCGGCGCCCAGGCGACCGAGCGGGCCGTCGGCGCGCCCGCGTTCGTCGAGGAGCTCGCGGAGTTCTTCGAGATCTGCCGGCACGCCCGAGCGGGGGTGGCGTTCCACTCCTCCCTGGTGGCCGCCGCCCTGGACGGCGCCGACCCGGTTCGCGTCGCCGTCACCCGCACCGGCTTCACGTGGGAGCCGGACGAGCGGACCGTCGCCAAGGCCGCGGTCGGGGTACCCGACGGGGACGACCCCGGGCAGCCGTACATCCCGATGCCGATCCCGGCCCGGCTCGCGGACCAGGCCGGCCCCGACGGGCGCACGCCGCTGTGGTGCACCGTCCACGCCCCCAGTCCGAAGGGCCGGTGGCAGGTGGTGCTCAACGGCACCATCGTCCAGAACCTGCACGACGCCGCGCTCCGGGCCGCCGCCGAGCACGGCCACTCCCGGGTCATCGTCGACATGACCAAGGAGGTCCTGGCGACCTACCGGCAGCCGGAGCCGGCGGTCACCGCGCTCGAGGCCATCGCCGCGGCGCAGCGCCGGACCGACCGGTGGGTGGCGCTGACCGGGGTGGACGAGCCGAGCGTGGATCACCGCGACGCGCTGTCGGAGGGATTCCGGCTGGCGGAGCGCGCGGCCGAGTACGCCGAGCGGGCGGTGGCCGCCCTGAATCCGCTCCCGGCGGATGTCCGGCGCGCGTGGCAGTCCGCCGACTTCCTGGCCCACCTGCACGGCTGA
The DNA here is from genome assembly GCF_040296285.1 of Kitasatospora sp. NPDC002227. Taxonomy (NCBI): domain Bacteria; kingdom Bacillati; phylum Actinomycetota; class Actinomycetes; order Kitasatosporales; family Streptomycetaceae; genus Kitasatospora; species Kitasatospora sp. NPDC002227. The sequence continues at coordinate 180,454 of NZ_JBEOWY010000013.1, read as the reverse complement.
CCATCCGGCGGGTCGGGCCGGCCGTCGTCCGGCACCGGGCGCACCCCCGGTACGGGAGGTGGGATTCCCCGCTTGCCAATAGTGGCTATAACTGCTACTGTTGTTCATGTCGGAAGGGCGCGAGTCCCCGACACCGAAAGCCGGGCGTCCCGCTCCCCTCCGGGCGCCCGCCCGCGGCACCGCCGGGTGCGGCCCTCCCCGCCCCCCGGGAGTCGGCCCCCGGCGGTGCCGCGGAACCCACCACGCCGGCGCACCGCGCCGCCACCACGACTGAGGAGCCCCCGTGCAGGACACCGCCACCACCGCCCCGAAGGTCCCGGCCAAGGTCCACGCCGTCGTCGCCTACGCCCGCCAGCACGGCTGGAGCGCCGAGGCCACGTGGTCCCCCGCCGACGAGACCAACACCGGCGACGGATGGGTGGTCACGCTCGGCGCGGACACGGCGCGCGGGCGGGGCGAGTTCCGGCTCGTGTGGCGCTACCGGGGCACGACCCTGAAGTACGAGCGGCACTTCACCACCGGCAACGCCCCGGGCCTGTGGCGCGACGCGCCGACCCTGGTCTACGTGCACTGGGCGGTGCGCAACAACCCCGTCCCGCTCCCGGGCACCGACCCGGTGTGGCGCTGGCTCGAGGCGGACGCCCTGCCGCCCACCACGGACGAGCTCACCGAGGGCATGCTGGCCCAGGCCCGGCGCGACGCCGAGAAGTCGCACCTGCCGCAGACCGTGTTCGCCTCCCAGTGGATCGGGCGCCAGTTCCTGGGCGCGGACTGTCTGCTCACCAACACGGCGATGCCCCGTGAGGACTACCGGCCCGAGGACGCCCACCCCGACGCCGCGCCCCTGATGACCGTCCTGCCCTCGCGCTACTTCACCTTCGTGCCCGTGGGATGACCGGGCCCGCCGGGGCAGCCACCATGGGCAGCCCCGACAACCCTCCCCCGACCACCCTTCCAGCAGAGGAGTCCACCCATGCCCGCCACCGGCCGCCCGTTCGCCGTCAGCAGCACCGTCCACGTGGTCCCCGCGTTCGACCCGGCCGGGCGCGCCTTCACCGTCACGGTCTCGGTCGAGGGACGGGAAGCCCGTGCCCTGGACGGGGCGCCGTGGACCCTGGGCCGCCCGGACGACGCCGTGGACGAAGTGGACGGGTTCCTGCTCGACGCAGGGTTCGGCGGCCTCACCAGCAGGCAGATGCAGCTGCTGGAGCGCGAGCTGATCATCCTTCGGGGCGGGCGCGAGGCCGCCGAGCTCACCCAGGCCGAGGCCCAGCAGCCCGGCCGCCTTCACCTGTTCTGAGCTCCGCGCCGGGGCGGAGGTCGGCGCTGCGACGGCCCGCCCCGGCACCCGGGCGCCGTCCGGCGCCCTTGCGGCACGACGAGGAGGCCCCCGACTCGACACAGGTGGATATAGGCGCTATTATTTTCCATGTCGGACGGAGAAGGCGCCCCGGCCGACCCAGCCCGAACCACCCCAGCAAGGGAGCAGCAGCATGACGACGCCCCGCACCGCCACGGTCGACGGCCGGCTCGCAGTCACCGTCCCGGCCCGTATCCTCACGCCCACGCTCGACGTGCACGTCGACGGCGCATGGCGGCACCTGTACTCCGCCAGCACTTCCACGCACTACCTCACGACCCAGGTCATCTGGACCGGACCCGGACCCTACACCGAGCGGCTGCGCCGCACCGAGGCCCACCACCGTTACGTCGTCGCCGTGCCCGACATCTCCGGCCTGCCGCCCGAGACGCCCGAACTGGCCGCCCTCGACCGCTTCCTGTCGAACCCGCGAGTGTGGCACGGCGGGCCGGGGCTCAGCTGGGCGGAGCGCGACGTCGCGGCGCGGTGGCTGGCCGCCGAGCTGCCGGCCGACGAGCAGGAGGCCATGCTGCGGCACTACAAGGGCATGCCCACGACCGATCTCGCCGCGAACTACCACAGCCACCGGCGGTGGACTGCGGCACGGAGAGGCATCGTGGCGCTGGCCGAGTAGCCCGGCCCGATCCGGGGTTCAACGGCTCGACAAATGATGCTTATCAACGCTACTATTGTTCATGTCGGGCCGGGGGTGGCACTCCGGCCCGGCTCAACCCGAACACCCAGCAAGGAGCAGACGTGACCGAGGCGAAGTTCTTCCAGGCGGGCGCCACCTACATCCAGACCTTCCCGGACAGCCGACTGGTCCGGTTCTTCCAGTGCACCGGCACGGCCGTCCACCCTGCGGACGGCGAGCCCCGGGCGTTCGGATTCGAGGGCGCAGCGGTGCCGGGCCAGGACTGGCGCTCCGGCTGCGAGACCGTCGCCCTCCGCCCCCGCCACTGGGACGGGCACTGGATCGCCGTCGACGGCATGCCCGCGCTGGGGCCGATCGCGGCAGCACCCGGCGGCGACGTCGTGGCTCTACACCCGGCGGCCGATGTGATCCCCGACGGCTCCCTGGTCACGTACCACGGCAGTGTCCGGAACTGGCACGGCGTCTACCGCGCGTACGCCTGCAAGGTCGAGGGCTGCTGCGCCGACTACACCGGGCCCGATGTTCGCTACCGGCTCCACAGCCTTGCCACGAACAAGCCGCTGCGGGGCTGCGCGCGCCGGACGTCCATCACCAGGGGCCGCCCGAACCGCCCGTGGTGACCAGGGCTTCGGGTCGGGGCCCCGCCGCACCCCGACCCGAAGCCCGGCGCGCCGGCCCCGAACGGGATCAACTGCGGGGCCGGCCCGGCGCCCAGCAGTCGCCCCGGATCGGCCGGATGCGGATGGAGCCGACTCGACACCAGTGGTTCTATCTGCTACTATTGTTCATGTCGGAAGGGGGTGGCACTCCGGACGGCTCAACCCGAACATCCCGAGCAAGGAGCAGGCGTGACCGAGACAGAGTTCTTCCAGGCGGGCGTCACCTACGTCCAGACGTGGCTGCACAGCGAGCTGGTGAAGGTCTTCCAGTGCCGGGAGATCGTGAATCACCCACTCTCCGGAGAGCCTCGCGCGTTCGGCATGGTGGGCACCGTGGATCCCGGCCAGCACTGGCACGCGAACTGCGACTACGTCGTCTTCATGCCCCGGCACTGGGACGGACGATGGGTTCCCCTCAGCCCTTCTGCGCAGTCGGCGGCGGTGGCACCGGGTGCGGACGCCCCCCATGGGCAGCCCGGCGCGGAGGAGATCCCCGACGGCGCGCTCGTGACCTACCACGGCACCATCGTCGCCTGGTACGGGCACTACCGCGCGACCCGCTGCCAGGTCGAGGACTGTGGCGACGAGCACGAGGTACCCACCTACCGGCTTCACAGCCTCACCACGGGCGAGCCGCTGAGGATCTGCGTGAGCCGGGAGTGGATCATCCCGGGCGTGATCGCCCTCTGACCGGACCCGCCGTGCCGGGGGCCTCCCGGCACGGCGGTCGCCGCCCGCACCACCCGGCCCGACTCCCGACCACCCAACACCCCAGTCACCGCCCGAGCCCGGCAGCCCCGCGCCGCCGGGCGGGCACCACCCTGAAGGAGACCGAACCGATGAACACCCTGACCACCGACGCCGACACCACCGCAGTCGACGTGCTGCCGGACCCCCGCCAGATGCAGGACGAGGAGCTGGCCGCCGAGCTGGCCGAGCTGCACAGCCGACTGCGCGGCTCCCTGCCCCGGGCCGAGCGGGCCGAGCTGGGCAACCGCAACCGCGCCCTGACCGAGGAGTCCAACCACCGGGCCCAGGAGCTCAAGAAGGCCACCAGGGCGCAGCAGGACGAGCGGGAGCGGCAGGCCCGCCAGGAGCGGACGGTGCTGGGCCGGCTGAACGAGAACGGCCGCTACCCGGTGGAGGCGGACGGCCGCCTGCGGGGGTACGTGTTCAAGCAGGGCCGGTCTTGGTACCTGCACCTGGAGGGCGAGAAGAAGGAGCAGGAGGGCGGGGAGCGCCGGAGGCTGGACGCGGTGGACCGCCTGGTGCGCATCGTCGACTTCCGCGAGGAGCAGGAGCGTGCGCGGGAGCTGTTGCGGGCGGTCCCGGGGGGCTGGCGGCTGGACGAGGGGGAGCCGGTCCTGTCGGTGGGTGAGGTGGTCCGCTACGAGTACGAGGGGCGCGGCGGGTGGAGCGAGCCGCGGCGGGTCGTGGCCCGCGTCGAGGAGCCGCCGCCCTACGGGGTCCGGTTCCGGCTGGAGCCGCTGGACGGCCGTGGGCCCGGGTGGTCCCTGTCGGGCGCCCGTCTGCCCCGGGTGGTGCGGCCCGAAGAGGAGACCGCCGCCGCGTTCCCGCCGGTGCCGTTCTCCCACCGCGACCCCGGCGAGCACGAGGCGCGGCGGCTGCTCGGCGGTGAGGTGGGCGACGAGCTGTCCGGCCTGTCCGGGGAGTTCGAGGCCCGGGAGCGGGCGCTGCGGGCGCTGAAGATCCTGGCCACGGTGCAGGAGGGGCGCAGCTCGGACCCGGCCGCCGCCATGTTGGCCGTGGCGATCGAGGCCGAGGCGATCGAGGAGGCGGTGCGGCAGGCGGCCGGCCCTAACTGGGTGTACCGCGCGCGTTCGGCGCGGGCCGCGCGGCTGGCCTCGGAGTGGGCGGCGCTGCTGTTCGAGCAGGGCGGCGGGCGGCTCACCGCCCCGGCCGAAACGGGTCTTCCACAGCTTCACAAATAGTGGCTAGCCATGCTATAATTGTTCATGTCGGGGCGGGATGGCCCGCCCCGCCGAACGGAGGGTGAAACCGTGGATCTTGAGACCGCGATCGAGCAGGCCGCGCACTGGCAGGCGCGGGCGGACGACCACTACGAGCGGGCCGCCGCCCTGAACAAGGACCCGCGGACGGTCGCCCAGGCCGCCACCGAGATGGAGCTCGCCAAGTACGCCTACCAGCGCTACCAGCACTTCGCCGCCCGGGCGACGAGCCAGCCCGGCCCCACCCCGGTGGCCGCCGCACCGGTGGCGTCCGCGACCGGCCCCCGGCCGGAGAGCAGGGTCCGGGGCGTGATCGCGCTCCGGACCCCGGCCACCGGCCGCTGACGCACGCACCTCCCGCCGGGCGGCGGTGGCACGCCGCCCGGCTCAACCCGGACCCGAAGGACGTTCTCCGTGACCATCACCGACACCACATCCCCCGCCCCGTACCGGACCGACACCGCCGCGATGGCGCGGCGCCTGGTCGCCGCCGCCCTGGCCGGCCACGGCCTGACCGAGACCGCGCTCAACAGCCAGTGCCCCGAGCAGGGGCGGCGGCGCGGCTTCCTGGTCACCGGCGACGCGGCGGCGGTCACCGTCACCATGCACCCGCTGCCGATGACCGCACGGGAGTGCCACTCCGTGGCGCGCGCCCTGCTCTGGCACCCGTGGGCAGTCTCCTTCGCGGCCGACCGGCGGTCGGTCACCGTCCGGCCGGGCCTGTACGACTGGCGCGGCCCGCTGGACAGTCCGCTGCTCGGCGAGCCCGTCCCGGCCGGGGCCGCCGACGCCGACCACGCCGTCGGGTACGAGCGCGCCACCCTGTCCAAGCGCGGGCAGACCGAGCCGGTCACCTACTCCGCCGCCCGCACCCGGCACGAGATCGCCGCCTTGGTGGAGAAGGAGGGCGGGCGGGTCGAGAAGTGGCCGAACGGCCTGCTCCTGGTCACCTCCCGGGGCGAGGAGTGGCGCGACCGCTGGACCTACTACTGGCCCGCAGGCTGGTACAACGCCGTCCCGCTGTGCCGTACCTGCGAGCACGCCCCGGCCGAGCACCGGCCGTACAAGCCGTTCACCGCCCCGGGAGCCTGCTCCGAGTACGTACGCGGCCAGGAGCCCGAGGTCGAGCACCCCCGCTGGACCCGCCGCACCCGCTGACCACCCCGGGCCCGCGCGCCGCCGCGCGGGCCCGGACCGCCACCACAGGACCGAAGGAGAAGACGATGTTCCGAAGAAGCCGTGCCGACCGCTCCACCGCGGCGCGCAGTCCCGCCCGTACGGGCCCGGCCGCCGGCCCGGCCTGCCCCCGCTAGGCCCGGTCTGCGGGATGCCGGTCCCCGTCACCACGGTGGAGCCGACCGCCGGCCCCGCGCCCGCTCGAGGAGTACGAACATGATGTTTCCCGACGAACTCCGTGACGCAGCGCACCGTGGCGCCGCGTTCCACCCGCACCTGCCCGGCGAGCCCGGCAGCTTGCCCGCCATCGAGGTCGGTCAGGTCATGGTGTTCGCCTACCTGGACGAGGAGGGCGGCCACCTGCGGATCTCAGTGCACGAGGACGAGGCGGACCCGGCCCTGCTGGGTCCGGACGGCCGGGTGCCGATCCACGTCACCGTAGAGGGGAAGTCGGTGTACTGCTCCACCGCGGCCGACGACGGCCGGGAGTGGCGCACCGCCGACCGCGACGCCCTGGTCGACCACGACGAGCAGCCCAGCCGGGCCGCGGCCGACAGCACCGCCCGCACCCGCGGCACCCTGCTGGTGTTCCGCGAGGAGGGGTCGGAGGAGTGGTTCGTCGAAGCCGACTACCGGCCCTCCGGTCCCTCCCAGGAAGGTGTTCAACACACCCCCGAATAGTGGCTACATCTGCTATAGTTGTTCATGTCGGCACGGGGTGGCACCCGAGCCGCCCCAACCCGAACCCGAGATCGGAGCCGACATGGCGCAGCGCACCACCGCCGTCCCCGCCCACGACTTCCTGGAGCTGGTCCTCTTCGCGCCGCCCGCCCGCGTCTGGCTGCCGGGCGGCGGGCGGGCCGAGTTCCTGGTGGAGGCCGACTGCTGGCCCGGATGGGGCGGGACCATCCGCCCGGCGGGCACCGCGCAGCGGCGCGAGGACGGGGAGCCCCTGGAGCTGCGCGGATCGTTCCGGATGGACCAGGTGCAGTGCTCCGCCCCCGCCGACGGCGTGGCGCCGCTGCGCCGGGCCGTGGAGCGGATCGGCGCGCGGGCCGGGTTCGACGTCGAGGAGTTCGCCGTCCGGTCCCAGGTGACCGAGGGGGAGCCGGGACAGGAGCGGCACTGCCTGGTGGCAGTCATCCGCGCGGTGCGCCACCTCCAGGACCCGGCCGACGCCCCCTTGACCGACGTGGTCCACCGGGGCGGAGCCCGGAACAACCACGGCGTCGTGCTGGAGTACCGGCGCTTCGCGTCCGGCGACTGGTCCGCACTGGTGCGGTGGGACGACGGCACGGACAGCGTGAACGCCATCGGGCTGCTGACGGTGACCGGGCAGACCCGGATGCCGCTGTCGCTGGAGCCGGGCCGCGCCGTACCGAGGTAGCACCACCGGGCCGGACGAGGGCATACGAGCGGCGGCCGTCCACCCAGGGGTGGGCCCGCCGACCGCCGTCCGAAGACGGCACCCGAGCAGGCAGCTTGGCATGCCACGACCGCCGATCGCTACAACCCGAACCCCCCAGCACCGCCGGCGGGAGCAGAGCTCAACCGCGGCCCGAGAAGTCCAGGCGGCCAGCATAGCGGACCCAAGCACCACAGCACCCACCACGGCGCTCCCGGCAACGACGGCCGGCCCGGGCGCCGACGCCGCCACCGAGTCTCCGGCCCGCCACTTCGAGCGGGCCGGCCACCGAACGAGAAGGAGCCACCCATGGGCCAGATCAGCCTTGCCGAGTTCAAGCGCCGTGCCGCGACCTGCACCACCTTCGAGGTCGTCAACCACGTGCACCCCCACCGCACCGGCCCGCACACCGTCGTGGAGATCAACCAGAAGCGCATCCGGTCCCAGCGCGAGGGCGACACCGCGAAGACCTGGACGGATTGGCCGAAGGCCGGCCTGTGCCGGATCGAGGGGAGCAGCATCACCTTCCTCGGCGACGTGGACGGCCGCGACATGTTCGCCCTCACCTTCCCCTTCCCGGTCGAGGAGAGCCCCGTCCGCCGACCGCCGACCGCCGACGCCGGTCAGCGCCGTGGTGGCGTCCAGGTCCCCGTCTCATCCGGGCGCTGCGGGTGAGGTACAGCGCTCCGCCCGCACCCCTTACGATCTCGCCCATGAGCACCAGGAGCTGGACGTGTCCCAGGTGGGCCGTCGAGCCCCGGAGCATCGGCCGCACCTGCCTCGGAATCTGATCCCCCGCCACCACATCCCGACCACCAAGGAGTCGCCTTCATGCCCGGCACCAACAACACCGCAGATGAGTTCACCCACTGGGTCATGATGGTCATCGAGGGACAGAACAGCGACGGCACGCGGCAGACCGCCAACCGCTGCTTCACCTTCAACCCCGAGCCGGGCAGCACCATGAGCAACGTGTTCACTGATCTCTTGGCCAAGCTCAAGGCCGACAACCCGTCCATCAGCAAGCCCCTGGTCACCTACTTCGACGTGCGGCCCAACAAGATCCTCTAGCCCGCACCGCAGGCGGGCTCCCGGCTTCACCCCGAGGCGCTCCGGCATTTGCCGCTTGGCCAAGCGAGGCTCAGCCCCCTTGAAATAGTGGCTGACTCTGCTATAGTTATTCATGTCGGGCGGAGGTGGCACTCCGGACCGGCTCAACCCGCACCTCCGAACCTAGGGGAGTTCCATGCCCGCGACCCTCACCGCCGACCTGATCGACAGGACGGCCCAGAGCAACGGCAACCACGAGCGACTGGCATCCCGCGTGCTGGACGGGATGGCGCGGATCCACAGCCACGCCGGTGCCGACGCGCCGCTGTGGCACCGCACCGACTTCTGCGACTGGGAGACCGGCAGCGGCGGCTACTGGAGTGTGGAAGCCAACTCCCTGCGGGCCCACGAGGTGGAGCTGACCGGCCTGTCCCTGCCCGTCGCGGTCCGGGTGCTCAACGAGCTGCGCAAGACCGACCGGGGCCCGCAGGAGCCGCTCAGCCTCAGCGGCGTGCGCGGCTTCGACGGGCTGGCCGCCCGCATCCTCGCCGAAGGCGTGCGAGGGCTGCGGTCCAGCGGACACGCCCCGTGGCCGGGGACCGAGCACCACGAGGCACCGGCCCGGTACACGAGCGAGCTGACCCCCGTCTGGCACCAGGCCGCCAAGGTGACGGTCCGGCTCACCGGACCGGGCGCGGACGCCCACGTCACGGTCGCCGCCTCCCGCCTGACCGGCTTCGAGGCCATGGTCCTGCTGGCCGCGCTCACCGAGGCCCTCTCCACCTCCGCCTGAACCCCTCGGTGGCTGCCCGCCCGCCGGGCAGCCACCGCCCCTCCGCATCCCTTCCTCACCCACGACCCGAAGGAGCGCCGCCATGGGCGACCGTTCACCGCTGCAGGTCTTCGTCCACGCCGCCGACCCCGACCAGCACGACGCCGTACTGAAGGTCCTCACCGATCACGGCCTGGACCTGGAGTACGAGTTCCCGGAGATCGCCGACGGGCAGCTCGCCCTCGGCATCCGGTACTTCGACGTCGAGTCCGGCATCGACCCGGAAGACCTGTGGGCCGCGCTGATCGACGCCGCGCCCAGCGCTGTCTTCGAGCTCTGGCTGGACCCCTTCCCGGCCGTGTACGACGGCCTCTACATCGGCCACGTCCCGGACATCGGCACGTACAGGGTCGAGTGCAACTCAGACGGAACACCGCTGGTGAACGCAGCGAAACTGGCCGAGGCCCTGGCCGCGCTGCCCGAGGAGGCGACCGTCGCGCAGTGGCTGGCGGGCCCGGGCACCGAGCTGCTGGGCACCGCGGTTCGGGCCCGACTCAGCCAGTACGAACGCCGCACCGTCTAGCGGCCGACCGGCGCGCGTGCGGGCGGGCCCGCACGCCACCGCCACACCGCTCCCCCGCCGCCGGCCCGACAGCCGGCCCGACAGCCGCCCCGTGAACTCCCAGGCCGCCGACGGCCGGATGCGACACCCCTGCCGCGGGCCGCACCCGGCCCGCGGCGACCTGCCACCGAGAGGACCACCGTGACCACCCGAGACGAGCTGGACGGCATGGGCACCGACGAGCTGCACGCCGCCCTGACCCAGGCCACCCGAGGACTGCCCGCGGACCACCCGGTCCGCGTCATCTGGGAGCAGCTCGACGAAATCCTGACCGCTGGCGGCGTCGAGTGCCTGCCCGCCCCCTGGGACAACCTCCCGCGCTGCCAGGGCCACCCGGTCGGCGAGACCGAGAACTGCACCTGCTTCGACGCCCCTGGTAGTCCCGCCTGGGCCTGAAGGCGGGGGTGTCCGGCCCCGGCCGGACACCCCGTGCACCCCGCCGCTTCATCCTCCGAGGAGAATTGTGTCCACCCCCCTTCGCATTGGACGCGCGCTGCGCTTCGCCGCCAGGCAGCTCGCCGCCCGCGTCCAGGCCGCCGACTGGCCGGCCGACCTGCCCGCCGTCGCCCGCCGCCTGCTCTCCGAGCACATCGGGGCCGAACCCCACCCCGACAACTACCCGGAGCTGTGGCGGCGCCGGGTAGACGCCTGGTCAGCCTTCACCGGCGACGACGAGCACGACCAGGCCGAGGAGTTCACCGCGCGCCGACTGGACCCGCTGCTCCTGATCGGCGACGTCCCCGACGCCGTCCGCCACCTGGCAGCCGTCCTCTGGGAGCAGCCCGGCACCGACCCGGACGTCTGGCGCCGCCGCATCCAGGCGTGGTCGGTGTTCGCCCACCCGCAGGACCAGGTGTCCGCCCTGTCGGAGGCCGCCCACCGCGCCGACCCGCCGCGGATGCCGATCGGCTTCCTCACCATCAACCCCGGCCGGCACTCGCCGTACGAGAAGGGTCACGTCCTCGCGCTGCTGAGCAGCGGAGGGAAGGACTCGTCGGTCATGAAGCACGTGGTGTGCACCGGGGCCGAGGCCGCGGGCGCCCTGCACAAGGCCGTGGTGATCTACAACTCCCTGGGCACGACGGACAGCGGCGAGCCGATCGAGTGGCCGGGCACCATGGACCTGATCCACCGCCAGTCCGCCCGCTACGGCGTGCCGGTGATCGTGACCGAGCGCCCGCAGGGCGGTCTGTTCCAGCAACTGGTCCAGGAGCGGGGCAAGTTTCCTTCCAGCTCGGCACGCTGGTGCACTTCCGATCAGAAGACCTCCCAGGGGATGAAGGTGGTCACGGCCCTGGTCGACCAGCACCGCCGGGAGTACCCGGGTGAGCACGTCATCGTCTACTACTGCCTGGGGCTGCGCGCAGCGGAGTCCTCCGGCCGGGCCCGCAAGCCGGAGTTCATGGTCGACCGGGCCGCGAGCAACAGCCGCCGCACGGTAATCCGCTGGAACCCGGTCCTCGAGTACAGCGACCGCCAGATCTGGGAGACGATCCGCGACCACCGGATCGAGTACCACCGGGCCTACGACCTCGGGGCTGGCCGGCTCAGCTGTCGCCTGTGTGTGCTGGCCACCGAGGGCGACCTGGTGCTCGCCGCCGGCCTCAGCCCGCGGCTCACCGACGACTACGTCGAGGCCGAGGAGACCACCGGCCACAGCTTCAAACACGGGCTGTCCGTGGCGGACATCCGGGCGAAGGCCGGACCGGCCCGCACCGGCCGCCGGGCCAAGCGCCGCCGGGCCTGGTATCTCCGGATGCCGCCCGGCGCGGCGATCCGCCGGAACCTGGGCAGGCCCGCCGAGCAGCAGGGGCCCCACGGCCAGCTCCTGCTGTTCGCCACCTGACCCCCCGGGGAGCGGCGGATCGGAGCGGAGAGACACACTCGCAATAAGTGGATGAATACGCTATAGTTGTTCATGTCGGCCGGGGGTGGCGCCCCGGCCGCCTCAACCCGCACGCTCTGCGAAGGAGTCTCCAGTGAGCAGCACCATGTCCCCGGCGCACGCCCTCACCGCCCCGGTCGTACGGCCGGACGTCGCGTCCGTCCGCCGCCTCCTGGACGAGAAGGGGGAGTTCAGCCGGTGGAGGATCGGTCAGGTCGCCGAGCGGGACAACGCCCCGGTCAACGCCACCGTTCGCGTCACCCGGTCCGCCTCCGCAGCTCCCGGTGAGCCGACGTCCCTGCAGATCGGCCGGAATCTGGGCTGGTTGGAGGACGTCCGGCGCTTCCTGGTCGCCAACGGCTACGCCGTCCGCTACACGGAGAACCGGATCGCCCTGCTGCTGATCGACCCGTGGGTGGAGGCCGTGGTCGACGGCAAGGCCGTGCTGCGCGACCAGCCGGCCCCCGTGCCGGCGTCGGACCGCTCGCTCGACCAGGTCCCGCTGCCGGTGCCCGCGGATCACCGCTGGATGCGGATGTTCTGGGAGGAGTGGTACGCGGGACTGAACGGCATCGGGAGCGCCGAAGACGTCCGCGACGCCATCACGCACAGCGCGCAGCAGGAGGTGCCCGCCGTAGTCGGCGGGGACGGCTCGATCTGGTTCGGCGCGACGCTCTACTCCCCGGAGCACACTGCCCCGCCGGTGAAGTGGGAGCACTACGCCGTTCCGGCGGAGTTCGCGCGGACGTATGCGTGGAACAGCACGGTCCGGGAGGACTGCGCGCTGGCGCTGCTGCCGCACCGGGGCCTGTTCACCGAGGAGTTCTACGAGACGGCGGGCGCCGAGCCGTCCCGTTCGCGCCGGGTGGAGTGGTCGGCGGCCGTGGCGGCGGTGGAGACCGCGCTGGAGATGCCGCAGTGCCGCGTGGAGAGCAACGGCCGGGGCGCGGTCCGGGTCTGGCACCGGGGCGGCGGGCTGATGGTGCGCACGCCCGTCCCGGGAACCGAGTCGGCCGCCGTGCCCGGCACGCGCTTCCTGGACGCCCACTCGGCAGCCGTCCAGGAAGCGGCGCGGGACCTGGCGGCGGCCGGGTTCACCGGAGCCGCCTGCGGGGACCGGGGTCCCGAGTCCGGGCAGGGCTTCTACCTGGAGCCCGCGGACGGGGAAGGGGCGGTGCGGATCGTGCTGGCGGCGGACGGGCGGATCATCGGCCTGCCGAACAGCGAGGTCCTGACAGCGTGGAGGGTCGCGCTGGAGGACGCCTGGCAGGTCACCCAGCAGTACGACCGCCTGGTGGCGGTCCGGCTCGCGACCGGGCGCCAGTAGGACCAGCGGGGCCGACGGGCAGCCGGTTGGGCGGCCGGCCCCCGTCCGGCCAAGGACGCCGGCACTCCCGACCGGCTTCGGCCGGCCACCGCGACCGAGCGGCGGCCGGCTCCGCTGGGCCGGTGGTGGACCCCGGCAAGACACTGGCGTCGACGCCGCGGCCTGCGAAAGAAGGGCATCCCCCACTTGCCGATGGTGGATACATGCGCTACAGTTATCCATGTCGGAACGGGGTGGCTCCCGGCTCCGGCTCAACCCGAACACCTTCCGGAGGAGACCCTTTTGAGCACCACCACCCGGCGGCCCGGCGTCCGATCGGTCCGCTCGATCCTGCAGAACAGGGCCAGCTTCACCGACGCCCGGATCGGCCTGCCCCACAAGAGCGACAGCTCCTCACCGCTCGCCACCGTGCGGGTCGCCTGGCAGCGGCCCGAGAACGGCACCTCGCCGTGCCTGCTGAACGCAGCGGAGCAGGGGTGGCTGCGGGACGTCGGCCGCTTCCTGCGGGCCGAGGGGTTCGCGGTCCGCTACGCCTCCGACCACGATGCCCTGCTGCTGCTCGACCCCCGCGCCGCAGCGGACGGCGCCGCCGCCGAGCTCTCCTCGGACGCCGCCCTGGCCACCGCCCCGGCCCCGGTGCCGGTGCCGGACCACAACCGCTGGGACCTCCACTTCTGGGGCCCGGGCGAGGAGGGCATGCTCGGCTTCGGCACCGCCGCGGACGTCCGCGCAGCCGTCGCGGTCGCGGCGGATCGCGGCCACCGCGCCGTGGTGGACGGGAGCGGGGCGATCTGGATCGCCGACAGGCAGTACAGCCCCACCCACTCCACACCCCCGGAGGAGGTCTGGTCCCCCTACGCCGTCCCGAACGGTTTCACCTCCTGCCACCCCTGGAACTCCGACACGCTGCGCATGGCGGCGTTCGCGCTGCTGCCGTACCGGGGGAACTTCCGGGCGGAGGTGTTCGAGGTGCCGGGGCACAGCCCCGCGATCGCCCGCGACGTCTCCTGGCCCGCCGCCGTCGCCGCCCTCCAGGCCGTGCTCCCGCTGGAGGACAACCGGGTGGAGAGCAGCGGTCGCGGCGCCGTACGGATCTGGCACGAGGACGGCGGCATGAGCCTGTGGACACCGGTGCCGGGCACCGAGCAGGATTCCGCGCCCGGGATGCGGTACAGCGACACGGGCAACGAGCTCGTCACGTCGGCCGCCGCCGCGCTGTCGGCCGCCGGGCACCAGGGCGCGGCCTGCGGCGACTGGGAGCCGCTGCCCGGCGCCAGGGGGTTCTACGTGGTCCCGGCAGGGGACGAGGCAGTGCGGGTCGCGTGGGCGCCTTTTCGGCCGGTGGGCCACTCCCCCGCGACCGGCCCCTTCTGCGAGTGGGTGAGGGTGCTGGTGGCCGACGGCTGGGGTGCCCACCACGGGCAGTACGAGGTCACGGCGTACCGGGACCACTGAGAGAACTCCCCCGGTGGGGCCCGCACGGATCGCGGACCCCACCGACCCCCGTGGCAGCAGGCCGGGGCCTGCGCAGTCCCGGTCACTCAAGGCACCGGTTCGGCCGGCATCGAGCCACCAATTCAGTGGCTAGCTATGCAACAGATGTTCATGTCGGACGGGAGTGGCATCCCGATCCGGCTCAACCCGCAACCCGAGGAGCCCAACGTCATGACCACCATGCCCGAAATCGCCGTGACGGCCGTCTACGCCGGCACCGGCGACCCCCGCATCCACCGGACCAGCTGCGAGGGCTGGCCCGCAGAGGCCGCGGCCACGGGCGGCGGCAGCGAGTGCCTGACCGCCACCTCCCTGTCCGAGCTGGCCGCGCACATCTACCGGGGCGCGCTCCAGGAGGCTCCAGACATGACCGCGGCCGACTTCGCCGACCACCTCAACGTGGCGCCGTGCGCGGCGGACGTTCCACACGGTGCCCCGGACGCCGAGCGGCGCTTCACCCGGAGTCGGCGAGAGCAGGGTTTCACCTCCCGCGAGCAGCTCCAGGCCGTCATGGACTACGCCGAGCACGCCCTGTCGTGCGTCGAGTGCCCGCCGCCCGGCCCGGCCGTCCTGACCGGCGGGGCGGGAGGCGGCGAGAGCGAGATGTGCGACCCGGGCACGGATCTCTACGCCGCCGCCCGGGCCGCCGGACGCTGATCGGCGGGGGCGGGCCGGCCACAGTCGGCCCGCCCCCGCCGATTCGGGGAAAAGGGCAGGTCGGGGCCACGACCCACTTGCCCATGGTGGCTAGAGTCGCTATTATTGTCAATGTCGGAACGGGGTGGCACCCGACCCGACTCAACCCGACCCCCCGAGAGGACGACCAGGATGAGCCACACCCCGAACCCGGCGGGCAAGACCACCTCGAACCGGCAGACCTTCATCACGGAGATCCACCGGCTGATCGACGAGGCGGCACCGACCGGCCTGCTGTACGCCGTCACCTCCACCGGGCACAGCGTCATGGTCCACCGCGCCGAGGAGCAGGTCACCGTGCGGGTCTACGACAGCTGGGGGGCGAAGGTCGAAGCCAGCCAGGCCGTCAGCTTCTTCGTGGCGGACGTCACCGCCGGGGTGCTCTGGCAGCAGGCCGTCACCGAGAAGCTGCTGACGGACCAGCTGCCCGTTGCGACCCGGCGGCCCCGGAAGCTGCACTCGTCCTCCCCGGCCGGGCTGCTCGACTTCGCCGCGGACCACCTGCGCCACGTCGGACTGCACCGCACCCCGCCGGGCCGGTTCGATTCGCCCTGGCAGGGAAGCCAGTGGACCGGCCCGTGCACCGTCCCGCATGCCTTCCAGCTCGCCCTGCGGGTCCTGCGCGACACCCCGTGCGAGGACCGGGAGGCCGTCCGCGACCAGGCGATGCGCCTGCTGGCCGACTGCTGTCACGGCGCTCCGGTCCAGGTCCCGGACTGGTGGACCGGCGGCACGTACAGCTACCTGGTCTCCACCGTGTCCAACTGGGGCGCGGCCGAGCGCCGAACGGCGGCCGGCGCCGCCGAGTTCCTGCGCGCCGCCGCCCGCGCCGCCGAGCAGGGCTGACCGGCACCGCCGCCCGGGGCGGTCGGACAACCGGCCGCCCCTCCCCCTCCACCGACCAGATGCTCGATCACACCGCCGGAGCCTTCCCGATGGACGACCTGACCCTGTTCGACGCGCCGCCGGCCAAGCCCCGCGCCTATCTGCTGACCAACAACAACACGGATCTCGCCCGGGACAACATCTTCACGTGGACATTGCCAGCGTGGTGGGTGACCCTGAGCAGCGGCGTCAAGTACAACGTCTGCCCGGAGGCGAGCGTCTGCGGTCGGATGTGTTTCGCCTACGATCGGACCAGCTCCTACAAGCGTTTTCCCGGCGTGGCAGCCAGTCACCTCAAGAACCTCGAGCTGACACTGGACCACCTCTCCACCTGGGAGGGATGGATGATCGCCGAGCTGCGCCGACCCAGGTACGCAGTCAACGCGCGCGTGCGCATTCACGATTCAGGCGATTTTCACTCAATTCCGTACACGCGAGCCTGGTTCAAGATCATGAAGTCCGCACCGCATGTGCGCTTCTACGCCTACAGCAAGGCCGTCACCACCCTGCGGACCGTCATCGCGGAGATGGGCGAGCTGGAGAACTTCGTCTGCCGGTTCAGCCTGGGCGGGACAGAGGATCACCTGATCGACACCGAGGTGGACCGTCACGCCGACGTCTTCCCCGATGAGGCCGCACTGAAGGCGGCCGGCTACGTCGACCAGGGCGCGTCGGACCTGATCGCCGCCGGAGCGGACGTCAAGGTCGGCATGGTGGCCAACCGGCTGGCCCGCACCCGCAAGAGGCAGGGCGGGAAGTCGTTCAGCCAGCACCAGCAGGCCCACACTGCAAGGCAGTCGGAGCGCAGGCGGCAGGCCGCCGCGAGGCATGCGGCGCAGCGGGCGGCGGCATCGGTCGGCACCGGCGGCCTTTCCCGCACACCCGATTAGTGGAGAACTATGCTATAGTTGTCCATGTCGCAGAGGCCCGCCCGCGCAGGGCGGGCCCGGCAAAGCGCTCGGCCTCCGCACCCGGCGGGCATCCACCCCACCATCCCTTCCAGCTCCGAGGAGCCCCGTGTCCGTCCGCACCGACACCCCCCTGGTCGCCGCCGTGGCCGCCGTCCTGACGCCCGCTCACCCGCGGAGCACGGGGCCGTTCATCGACGGCTTCACCGTGGCGCCCACGGCCGACGAGCAGGCCGCCCAGCTCACCTACTCCGTCCGCCCGGCCCACCTCGCCGACACCGGCAACGTCCACCGCCGCAACGAGGCGTTCCGGGACTGCGCCGAGCGGCTCGCCGCCGCCGGGCACCCGCTGACCCGGGTGGACATCCGGGAGGGGTACGTGTTCCGGGACGCCCTGATCGTGTTCCCCGCGCCCCGACCGGAGCCGGAACCGGTGGACCCGGCGGTGTGCCGGTGCGGCGGCCGGTGGTGCCCCCGCACCCGGGAGCGCGAGCTCGCGGTGGAGGCCCTGACGCTCGACACCGGGCGCTCGGTGGCCGCCCTGCTGGCCGCCCTGGAGCAGAGCGCGAAGGAGCCGGTGCTCCACGCGATCGGCGACCCGTGGAGCACCGCGATCGTGCTCGACAACGCCCGCGCCGCACTGCTGGAGCCGCCGCCCGTCGACACCGCCGCCGTACTGGCCGATCCGGCGTGCGAGGACTGCACGGCCGAGGGCTGCGTCCGCAGCGGCATCCGGGCGCGCAGCGCGCTCGACCGGGCCGCCCTGGCCGCCTCCGTGCACGCCGTCAGCTACCGCGCGGCCCGGATCGCGATCGACCGGGCACACCAGCAGCTGACCCCCGGGAACCGCTGGCGCCGGAGTGCCGTGGACGCCGCCGAGCGCATCAGCGCGGCCCTGGTGACCGCCCGCGCCGCGCTGCACCTGCCGGCCCAACCCGACCGCCACCACCGGCGCGGGGAGCGCGTCAGCCTGCTCAACCTCCGCCATCACCGGCCTCCAAGGCCCCGCTGAACCGGGTCGAGACACGACTTGCAATGGTGGTCAGATCTGCTATAGTTATTCATGTCGATTGGGCCACTTGAGCCGCCCCATCGCCCCGGATCATCGAGGAGACCACATGAGCACTTCGTCCGCAGAGCCCGGGGCGATCGCCCCCGAGGACATCCGCCCCGGCGACACCGTCGAGGCGCTCAACACCAGCAGCTCCAACCCCAAGACGTTCCGCCTCACCGTCGACCGCACACCCTGGCGCGTCAACTCGACCACGACCGCACTCACCGACGGCACGGGCATGTACGACGCCCAGACCGCCAGCCTGCGCCTGATCGGCCGGCCGCACGGCCCGGCCAGCGCCTCCATCACTGCCCACCGGTAACCGGGCGATCCGATCCAGGGGCGGTCGCCCGGCCCGACCGCCGAGACGACCGCCCCTGGTGCCGCGCAAGGCCAACACCGCACTCCGACCCCGAAGAAGGGCCCCCGATGGCCGACCGCCTTCCCGCCACCCGCCCCGCCTGCACCCACCACGGCCCGATGGGCCTCCGGCCGCCCGGCGGCTCCCGGGAGCAGAGGCACTGCGGCGTCTGGTACGACTGCCGAGCCGGCGACTGCCGCAGCAGCGTGCTGATCGCCTCCCCCGCGCTGCTGGCCGACCTGGCCCGGCAGGCCGCCGGTCGACCGGCGCTCCCGCCGCACGGGCAGTCCACCCCGTCCACCACCGCCTTCGAAGGAATCCGATCATGACCAGCCTCGCCGACGCGATCGCCAGCTCGCAGGCCCTCGCCGACCGGCTTGCCGAACACGGCATCAGTGCCGACGTCGCGGGCGATCCCCTGCACCTCGGCCTCACCGAGGTCCCACTGGCCATCGGCAACTCGCCGCACAGCCTGTTCCTGCTGCTGGTCGACGGCAAGCTGGAGTGGGAGTTGGTCAGCGACGCCGACGACGAGACCAACGGCGTCACCGTCGAGGAGGGCAGCGCGCTGTGCGCCAGCACCGACCAGGCAGTCGCCTTCGTCCGCCGCTGGCTCTTCGCCTCCGGAGCCGAACCCGGCCACCCCGACCCCGAGGGCGGGTCCCTGCCCTCCGGTCCCGCCCCGCAGCAGCCCGACGCCGTCATGGAGTTCACCTGCGCCGCCTTCCCCGGGCCGAGTGAGGACGGGGCGTCGGCGGCCGAGCGCGACGCGCGGTGCGCCCGGGCGCACTTCTGGGGGACGTTCGGCGAGACGAGGCAGTACCGCAGCCCGGCCGGCGCCTACGCGGTGTCCGTGACGTTCCGCCCCGCGGGGAAGCCGGGCGGAGGACCGGCCTGGAGCGCCGAGGGCGCGCTCGTCCGGTACTGCGACGGCTCCACCGCGATGGCCGACGTCGACCCGGACTCGGTGGCCGCGCTGTTCCGACTGGCCGAACACCCGGCCGGGGCCCCGGTGACGGTGTCGCTTTAGCCGCAGGTCAGAGCCTTCACACGCTTGGAAATAGTGGCTACTCCTGCTAGTATTGTCTATGTCGGAACGGGGTGGCACCCGGACCGTCTCAACCCGAATCACCCGGAGGCACCGCATGCCCGAGCACACCGAGATCACCCGCCCACCCGAGGTCCGCCGCGAGGAGCGCGGCCACGACTTCTACCCGCCCGCCGAGACCCTGGCCACCATCCCGGCGATCTACGCCACCGAGCACATCCCGGTCGGCGAGAAGACCGTCCACCTGCACTACTTCTGCGCCTGGGGCGACTGGTACGTCACCGAGTTCAACCCGGTCGACGGCGAGGCGTTCGGGTGGACGATGGTCGGCCACCACGACCCGGCCTCGGGGGAGTGGGGGTACATCGACCTCCCCGCACTGGAGTCCCACCGCAGCGAGCGCGGCCTGCCGCACCTGGTGGAGCGGGATCTCGACTTCACCCCCGCGCCCGCCGCCGAGTGCCTACCCCGGCGCTGACGCCGCACGACTGGCCGCCGGAGCCCGCTGGGCGGGCTCCGGCCCCGCGCCCCGACGCCGACCCGCCCCGGGCGACTCCCGCCCACTTCCGCGGGCCGGCCGATCCGCACCCGACCCGCCCCGACCGCGAAGCGCGGTCAGCTTCCGAGGAGACCCCTGCCGTGAGCAGCGGACAACTGGCCCTGATGGCTGCCCCCACCCCCTACTCCCTGGCCTCCCGAGCCGAGACTTGCGAGTGTTCAACTACCGTTCTGTGTTGGGGACTTGGCGCGGATTCGACGGCGATCCTGGTGCGGGTCCTGGCCGATCCGACGCGCTACGGCCTGCGCGGGGACCTGTCCGACCTGATCGTGGTGACCGCGGTCGTCGGCGAGGAGTGGCCGGACACCTACGACCTGGCGGAGGAGCACGTTCTGCCGCTGCTGCGGCGCTACGGCGTGCGCTACGTCCAGGTGGGCCGCGCTGGCCCGTCGATGGCCAAGGACGGAATCGTGGTGCTGTCCGACAGCCGCTCGCCCGAGCGGATCGTGCGCCGGGCCCCGTGGAACCTGGGTGACGACCTCGCGGCGTCCGGGACGCTGCCGATGTACGCGGCCGGCAAGCGCCTGTGCAGCATCCGGTTTAAGGGCGAAGTTCTTGACAAATGGTTTGAAACGGATATTACGGACGGCCCGTTCTGCCACTGGATTGGCTTTGATGCTCTCGAAGTCGCGCGCGCCAAGCGGGACTTGACCTACACGAGCCCGGGGCGGCACCCGCGGTATCCGTTGATCGAATGGGGCTGGGACAGGCCCCGGCTATTGGAGTACCTAAAGGGACGATTTGGGATTATTTATCCGAAATCTTACTGTACTATGTGCCCCTTTCCTGTTTCTTCCGGTTCGATCAAGGAGCATCTGGCCCGGGCCCGGCGCTTCCCGGAGGCGATCGTCAAGGCGGCCGTGCTGGAGCACGTGGCCGAGGCGCTGAACCCGCGGTGCACCCTGTACGCCGACTCCTCGCTGCGCCGCGAGCTCGGCGGCTCCAGGAACAGCGCCGCCCTGGAGGCTCTGGATGCCGAGCTGCGCCGGCTTCCGTGGACCGTCTACCAGGTCCGGAGGATCATCACGGCGGGCCGGAGCAAGCAGTGCAAGGCCGCCCACGGCGACCGGTGCTCCCGCCCCGGCCCGGCATGCATCCGCAAGGGCACCGCCTGGCGCTCCGTGGGCAGCCTGCCGCCGATGACGCGGGAGGAGGCCGTGGCGCTGATCACGGAGAACGCGGAGCGCGGCGGCACAGTGGTGGAGACCGACGCCAACGGGATCAGCAGGGTCGTGACGAAGCGGCGGGGGTCGGCCTACCCGATGACCGAAGAGCTGTACGTCGTGGCCCCGGCCATGGTGCCGGACAAGGCCCGGCCGGGCTTTCAGCGCCTATGGGAGGAGATCTTCGCCCCGGTCCCGGCGATCGGGTCGGCCGGCGCGCCGCCCCTGCCGGGCCAGCGCGGGGCTGCAGCGGCGGAGGCCCTGCCCGCAGCGCCCGAGTATGCGCCGGGGAGCGCCGAGACCGGCGGCGAGCTGACGCTCTGGACTGGTCCGTTCGCGTGAAGCAGGCCACACGCACCCATAAATAGTGGCTGATTCGGCTATTATTGTTCATGTCGGCACGGGGTGGCACCCGGATCCGACTCAACCCGCAACCCGAGGAGCGACCCATGTCCGCCATGTCCGAGCAGGACGACTTCAACCAGCGCGCCATCCCCACCGTGCCCGGCCCCCGCAAGAGCACCGAGAACACCGGCGCCAAGGGCCGCGTGCCCCGCCAGACCCGCGGCAACGACCGCAAGGGCTGATCCAGAGGCGGGCGGTCCCCCGGGCCGCCCGCCTCCCCCCACCGCAGACCGCCCACCGGCGACAGCCGGACCGAACACCCCGGGAGAACCCCGCCATGGCCATCACCCACGAGCAGGCCGCCGCCCAGATCCTTCCCCGCCTCGACCTCGGACTCGCCGACGTCCAGCTGATCGGCGCTGCTCTGTACGCGCGCCCGGTCGCCGAGGCGGGCGAGCCCGCCGACGCCCGCGTGATCAAGCTGACGCTCGCCGGAGCCGGTCGCTACATGGAGTGGGAGGGCGTACAGGCCGAGCTGATCGGCGGCAACGGCGCCGTCATGGACAGCATCCGCCTCACCTTCGCCCACAACTCGACCTTCCCCGGCGAGAAGGACACGACCGTGTCCTTCGCTTGGGGCCCGCAGCACTTCCAGGGCGCCGACTTCGGCCCGCTGAGCGCCCAGTTGACCACCTGGGCCGGGGTGCACCGGCTGCGCGACCGTGACCGGCACCCGCACCGGGCGCAGGCCCTGGCCGACTTCGTCCGCGACGTCTACCTCGGAGACGTCTCCGCCGTACTGATCGACCTGGCGCCGCTCAGCCTGGCCGTCGCCTACATCGACCGGGAGACGGTCGAGCTCCACCTCGAACGCCCGCTCCCCGACGAGGAGTGGGAGCGCGTCCGGGAGCACCTGGCCGGCACCGACTACGACGAGGTCGTATCCGAGACCGCCGACCTTCAGGACGCCTTCATCGACAAGGCCGTGGCCGCCGCCGGACTCACCCCGTAGCGGCCAGGACTCGCATGGCACCGGTGTCCGCCCCGCAGACCGGCCCGGCGGGCACCCCTCTTCACCGATCACGTACGCCCCCGGAGAGCAGCACGATGGCCACCACGCCCCGCCCGAACGAGCTCGCCGAAGCGATCGCCACCGCCGCCGCCGACCAGCGCGAGAACTACCCCGACTTGTCGAACGCCGACGCGGTCGAGCTCATCCGCCGCAACTTCGTCGTCGCCGAGGACGCCCCCCACTACCCCGGCAACTGGGCGGTCTCGGTCAACGCGCAGAACCCGGTGGAACGGGCGTACGCCCTCGTACGGCGAGCAACGCCGGACGAACTGGCCGCCGCCCTGGCCCTCTGACCGGACACTCAGCAAACTGGAGATCATCACATGGACAGCCACACCGCAGAACTGCCCTGGCGAGAGGCCACAGCCACGGTCATCGTGCCGGTCGGCACGGACCAGCACACCGAGCTGACCACCCTCACCACCGTGCGGGTCGTATACCGCCGCGAGCTGGAGATCGACTTCTTCCACGTCCGGGACGCCGCCGGGCGGTGGCAGCTGCAGGGCAGTCGCGCCAGCCTGCCCCGCAGCGACAGGGTCGTGCCCGCCGAGAAGCCGACCGAGCGGCTGGCGCCACTGGTGCTCGACCTCCTGACGCAGCCGCAGCTGCAGGACGTCCTGCGGTCGATGCACGAGCGGACGCTGAACCGGCAGGTGGCCGGGGCGTGGCGCAGCCTCAGCGAGGCCCGCCGGCTCGCCGCCGAGGCCGCGGCCAAGGTCCGGATGCGCGACCAGGACTTCCAGGCGTTCGGCGTATCCGAGGTCCGGGCCGCCGAGCTGCTCGCCGAGCACGAGCGGCGTTTGCGCTCGACCGGCCTCTATCTGGGCCGCTGACCGTCACCCACCGCACCGGGCTGCGGGCCGCTCCCCCGCGGAGCGGACCGCAGCCCCGTCCGGCCCGGTGCACTGCACCCCGACAGCACCGCCGTTTCGCCCCCGAAGACCGGCCACCGATGCGGCCGGCCCACCACCGAGAGGAACCCTTCCATGGCCTCCGCCACCAACCCGCCCGTCGAGTTCGCCGCGCTCGCCGCCGTCCTGCCGCAGCTCCTGGCCGTCACTGCCCGTCCCGCCGACGAGGGCCCGGACGAGCTCGCGCCGCGCGTCGACATCGTGGTCGACCGGGACGACAACGAGAACACCACCGTCGCCCGGGTCTACCTGGACGGCGTGAAGATCAGTGCCGGCACCGCGGTGCACTCCGACACCGACTCCCTCCTGCCCGCCGTGAGGTTCCACCTCACCGACTCCGGCCACTTCGACGACGTCCAGCCCCACGACTGGTTCGAGGCGGTCCGGGCCGGCGTGCTCGGCGCCCCGGCCGCCGTCCAGGACTTCGTCATGGCCCGGGCCAAGGAGTACCACCGCCCAGCCCAGTGCCTGGCCTGCCTGACCCCGCCCCGCAGCACGCCGTCCGTCCCGGGGCTGCTGCTCCCGGCCACTCGGGACCTGGACAACTTCTCCCTGCCCCAGTTGGAGGAGACCCACCGGGCCGCGGCCGACCTGATCCGGGCCCGCCTCACCACCCTGGTGCGCAGCGAGCTGCGCGCGGCCGTCGAGGACTTCCGGGTGGAGGGCAAGCTGCCGGCGCGGGCCGTGGTGTCCGGGTACGGCCCGTTCGCCGGCGCGGAGGGGCTGTACGACCTGGACGCGGTCGTGCTGGTCAGCGAATCGGGGTGGACGAGGAAGGTCGACCTCAGCTGGAGTACGGGCTTGGTGCGCGCGGTGGAGTCGCTGGCCGAGTGGCGCCCGCCCGCCGAGGACTACGCGCTGGAGATCGAGCTCTGACCCCCGCCCGGGGGCGGCCCGGCCCGGGCCGCCCCCGTCCCCACACAGAACCAGGAGAGTCCCCGTGCTCGACACCACTACGATCACCGACATCGCGCGCAGCGCCGTGGACCTGCGGCGCCGTCCCGGGTATGCCGCGTTCACCACCGGTCGCATCGAGGCCGGCCCCTGCGAGGACGGCCGCTGGATCCTTCGCACCGACTGCGGCCCTGCGGCCAGCGCGGTGCGGACCGCGCTGCGCGATCGCGGCTACGCCACCGAGCGCGACGAAGGCGGCGCAGGTTCCACCGTCACGGTGTGGCCGGTGCGCCGGGCCCCCTTCTCCGTCCTGCCCCGGCTGTCCCTGCGCGAAGAGGTCCGCGTCCACCGGGGGGTGGAGCTCGGCAGCGGGACGTGGGTGCTCGAGGGGCCGCTCGGCCGGGTGGAGCAGCAGTACGGCAGAGGCGGGCACAACGACCTGGCGGTGCACGCCGGCCATCCCTTCGTTGGGGCGGGTTGGAGCACTGGGTGTGCGGTGCACCCGGCCGGCTGCTGGTGGCGGGGCGAGTGGCGGCTGCCGGTGCGCGCCCGCCGGTTCATCGTGGCGGGGCCGTCGGTGCCGGACCGGCCGGTGGCGACCGCGAGGCTGGCGGTGCGCCTGCGGGTCCTCTACCGGATGCACGTCCACGACACGGCGCCGTGCTGACCGCGAGCCGGCCGGTCCGTCGTCGGCCCGGTATCGGGGTCGGCTGGGCTCCGGCGGTTGAGGAGCGGCCGTAGGGGGTGCTGATGCTTTCTGACCTGCGCCGATGCGCCTTTCCCGCTCGACATTGGTGATTGCAACTGCTATTGTTGTTGATGTCGGAAGGGGGTGGCACTCCTTCCGGCTCAACCCGAACACTCCTGTCGAGAAGGGCACACCGCCATGACCGAAACCGCTACGCCCACCGCCCCGCAGGGCCTGCGCGTCCGCCCCATGGAGCTGATGCAGGTCGACCCGCGCACGCTCGTGCTGGACCCGCACAACGTGCGCGACGAGGACGTGGAACTCGACCAGGCCATGCTGGACTCCGTGAAGCTGGGCGGCGTCGACACCCCGGTGATCATCCGCCCGCTCACCAAGGAGCAGGCCGAGGCCCTGGCGAAGCCGGGCAAGCCGCTCCCTGAGTACGGCGTCCTGATGGGACAGCGTCGCTGGCAGACCGCGCTGGAGGCCGTGAAGCTGGCCGAGGAGGACCACGAGGAGGCGTTCGCCCTCCCGGCGATCCTGCGCCGCGACCTCAAGGGCGCGACCGCCGAGGCGCTGACCAAGTCCCTGGTGGAGAACCTGCACCGCAAGGACATGACCGCCTCGAACGTCGCCCGGAAGGTCACCCAGCTCGCGGCCGTCCGCATGACCCCCCAGGAGCGGACCAAGCGCGCGAAGGCTCTCGGCCTGACCACCGAGCAGCTCAAAGCCGCCAAGAAGGCGACCGCGATGGACCCCAACGCCTTCCGCAGGGCGTCGGAGAACGACTTCGACTTCGTGCAGATGGCCGACTACGACACCGTCAAGGACGTCTCCAGCTCCATCAACGACCTCGTGCACGCTATGAACCGCGACCTGAAGGCGGGCGGCGGGGACGGCCACTGGCAGCACGCCATGGCACAGCTGCGGCAGACCCGCGACAAGCAGGTGGCGCGGAAGAAGGCCATCGAGGCGCTGAAGGCCGCCGGGGTGCCCGAGGTGGATCGTGAGTACGACTGGAAGGGCAAGCCCCAGCGCCCGCTGCGCGACCTGGTCACCGGCCTGGGCAGGGCGATCAAGCCCGAGCGGCACGTGGAGGAGTGCCCCGGCCGGGCCTACTTCATCGAGTACGGCGAGCCGGTCCACCTGTGCGCCGACTGGAAGAAGCACCACGAGCTGAGCCCGCAGGCGCGGGCCAGCATGGGCAAGGCTGCCACCAGCGAGGAGGACAAGGAGATCCTGCGCCGGGTCAAGGCGGGCAACGTGGCGTTCAAGGCCGCCACCGAGGTCCGGCGCGCGGCCCAGAAGGCGGCGGTCAAGGGCGCGAAGGTCTCCGACGCGGAGTGGGAGCTGATCCTGGAGGTCACCACCGAGATGCCGAAGTGGCTCGCGGCGTTCCTCACGAACCCGAACCGGGTGTTCATGGCGGACCTGCTGGGCCTGTTCCCGAGCGGCACCGACCTCGCACCGACCGACCACAACGAGAAGAAGGCGCTGGAGGCGGACGCCGCCGAACGCCTGAAGGCGCACGCCGGGCGGATCGGCAAGGAGCGGCGGGGCAAGGTGCTGCTCGCCCAGATCTTCGCGGCCCTGGAGACCCGCCCCATGAGGGTCAACAAGGTCTGGGACGGCATCAAGGAGGCCCCGGCGAAGCTGCTGATCTTCATGCGTGACCGCCTCGGCTACACCCCCGCCGACATCGAGACCGACATGATCGACCGGTACCTCGCCAGCCTGAACTCGGCCGAGGACGCCGACCGGGCCCCGCTGGCCCTCGAAGCGACGGACGCCCCGGGGGAGGACGTGGCGGACGATGCCGGGGAGCCCCTGGACGACGACGCCGACCGGGAGCCCGAGGAGCAGCGGGGCGAGGCCCCTGCTGCGGAGAACGAGGGCGAGCCGCAGGATGGCCAGGCGGAGCAGGCCCCGGCCCAGGTGCCGGTGGAGCAGGAGCGGCAGTTGAACCCGGTGCTCGCCGCCTAGGGCGGAGCCGGACGGGGCGGCGGCCGGGTGGAGGCCCGGCCGCCTGCCCGGGACCGATCGGGCCGGTCCGCCACGGGGCGGGCCGGCCGTTTGCGGCAGTCGGCGCGCGACCGCCTGCCGGACAGGGCTACGCGACCGAAGGGTGAGGATCATGACGGATCTGGTTCAGCGCGAGAGGGCCCGGGTGCCCGTGGAGCGGTTCGAGACCTTGTGCAGGCAGTTCTGCGCTGCGGCGGCCGGCGCGGCACGGACGGTGGCCGCCACGCTGGCAGCGCAGTTCCCGGGAGCGGCCTACCTGGTGGTGGAGCGGAACCACGACGTGGACGAGGCGCCCCGGCCGCACAGCGTGCTGGGCCCGGAGGGCCGGGTTCTGCACCGGTTCGACGAAAGCCGTCTGCCGACGGTGCCGGCCGACCTGGCGGCCCTGTGGGCGCCGGCCGACCCCGTGCAGGAGGAGGTTCTGACGGATCTGCTGGTGCTGCTCGCGTCGTTCGGGTTCGACTTCGACGACTTGCCCGAGGACCTGCCGGAGCTCGCGGACGAGGACTTCCCGCTGCGCGTGGAGTGCCTGCTGCTGAGCGAGAAGGGTCGCCCGCTCCGGGAGGAGCCCTGGCCACGGACGCTGCGCCCGGCCCACCCCGTGGCAGCGGTCGAAGGCGCGGGAGCATCCTGACTCCGTTGGTCAGACCCTTCCGGTGGCCGGCGTGAGCAGGACACCGGTCGCCCCGGCGGCGATCATCTCCTCAACCAGGATGCGGAGGACCTCGCGTGCCATGGCGGGCATGACGCCGTCCTTGCAGTCGAGTTGGACCCGCGGTTCAGTGTCGGGGTCGTCGATCACGGTCACGTAGTTGGGCGAGTAGAAGTCCACCGAGTCGAGTGCCGCCGCGTACTCCTCCTCGCTGTATTCGCGGCCGGCGTCGGTCACCCGCCCCAGGCGCGGTTTGGCGGCTGTTAGAGCCGAGAGGGCGCGGTGCCGCTCGTCGGTGCGGACCGCGACTTCCCATCGCTGGTCGACGGCGGCGCAGAGGTCGACGTCGAAGTCCACGGTGTGGATGGGCAGGGCGTCGGGATCGACCTCCACGCCGTTTCCGTGCGCCGTGCCCGCAATCGCGAGCCGTTGCCACTCCGCGGCCCGGCCATCGGCCACGCTTGCCCAGAGGTCGGCCACCTGCCATGCCACCTCGGGGCCACCGGCACGCGCGGCGCTTCGGAACAACGCTTCGGCTGCTTCGCGGTCGCCTTGTCGCAGCTGCTGGCGCCCCAGTTCCAGCGTCTGTTCGGGGCCGTTCTGGCTGTTGGTCACGGCCCTGTCTATCACGCACCCCTGACGCAGTCGGGTGCAAGCCGGTACCCGCCTTTTGCGCTGCTCGGCCCGGCAGAGCACGGCGATAGTGATTCTCTATGCTATAATTGATGATGTCGGATCGGGGTGGCACCCGCGTCCGGCTCAACCCGTCTCCGAGCAGAGAGAACGAAAGATCATGACCCAACCCGAGTGGTTCCGCACCTCCGTGTCCTGCGGCCTGAGCACCCGGCGGGCCTTCCCCGCCGAAGTGGCGGGCGAGCGCGGCCCCGACCGCGCCCTGCGGCTGCGCTTCAGCCGGGAGACCGTCGAGCAGCTGGGCACAAGTCTGCGCCGTCACGGCCTGCGCTTCCTCTGGGAGGCCGATGCGCTCACGGTGGCGCGCTCCGACGGCAGCGCCGTCGAACGGGTCGACGCCGACGCCGACGGCATGTACGCCGTCGGCCACGGCTACCTGGACTGGACCGAGACCACCGACCGGAACACCAAGGGCTTCCTCAAGGCACTGGAGGCCGCCGTCCGCGACGGCTACCGGGCCGCCGCCGACGACGCCTGGACGGTGGCCGTCGTCGACCGTGGCGACACCATGGCCACGCTGGCCATCTACCCCGCCCTTGCCGCCAGCGAGAAGAAGCACCGAGAGGAGCTGTACTTCCAGCTCTACTCGGCCGGTCTCGCCTCCTTCGAGGTCACCGCCCCGGACGAGGCCGCCGCCGAACTCCGGGTGCGCCGGTGGTTCGCAGCGAAGCGAGCCGGGGTGAAGCCGGACGCGGCCTGCAAGCCGCTCGCCTGCCCCGGCACCCGCATCCCGTAGCCCAGATGGAAGGGCTGCGCTGACCGCTCGGCCCGGGCGCCACCGCCCGGGCCGGGCACCCGCCCCCGGACCGCGCCGCGGCCGGCGGGCGCCGGCCAGGCCGGCCGAGCGGTCAGCGGAACCCTTCCTTCACCCCCTGCCCCACCACTCCCGCAGAAGGAGCGCGGCCGGACACCGGCCAGCCACCGCCGGAGTCGCCCCCCGGCACACGGGCCCAACCCGCCCCCGGTGAGCCGCCGGGCCCCCGCCCACCTCACCACCACCCAGGAGGAACCCGTGCCTGCCTCCGCCTCCACCGCCGTCGTCACCGACTTCGACGGAACCCGCCGGACCATGCACCTGTCGGCCCCGGAGGCGGACGCTCTGATCGCCACCGCCCTGCTGTTCGACGACGCCACGGTCACGGCCGGCGGCGACCGCCGGGGCACCCTCACCATCACCCGGGTCCTCGCCACGCCTGCGGGCACCGCGACGCACACCGTCACCCTGGAGCCGCCCGGCCCGCAGCGCCCGCCGGACCGCCAGCACGAGGACCTGGTGGTGCTCGCCGGGTGGAAGAAGCACTACCCCGGGCAGCGAGGACCCGGCCATCGCACGCGGCCACGGCCGCAACCACCGACAGCACCGGGCCCAGGAGCTGCTCACCCCGCGGCCCGGCCTCGGAGATGACTCGATCACCGCCACCAAATAGTGACTAGACGTGCTATTATTGTTCACGTCCC
Organism: Kitasatospora sp. NPDC002227; assembly: GCF_040296285.1. Lineage (NCBI taxonomy): Bacteria > Bacillati > Actinomycetota > Actinomycetes > Kitasatosporales > Streptomycetaceae > Kitasatospora > Kitasatospora sp. NPDC002227. The sequence continues at coordinate 150,670 of NZ_JBEOWY010000013.1, read as the reverse complement.
CAAGGGTGCAGCCCTCACGGAGACCTCGCACCCCGGCTGGCCCCGGAGGTGCGTCAACCCGCACCCCGCACCTTCCCGGAGGCCGCCATGCCCGAGACCACCACCCGACCGCCCGCCGCCTCCGTGCGGTTGAGCCGATTCAGCCCGTCACTGGCCACCGTCCGAGCCACCCTCACGGGGCGGCAGGGCGTGGAGCAGCACCTGGCACTGTGCCTGCCCGCAGCCCCGTACGGAACCGCTCCGTGGCTGCTCGGCACCCTCGCGCTCTACCTGGCACAGCTGCGGGCGGGGGCCGAGGAGGCGACGGCGGCGAGCCTGTACGCCTTCCTCTGCGAGACGGGCCCGCTCCCGACCACGGTGTACCGGCACTCCGGGCGCGGCCTGCACGACCGGCGGGTGACCTGCGACCTGGACGTGAGGATCGAGCCCCGGGACGAAACCGGCTGGCCTGTCGCGTCGGTGCGGGTTACGGAGGGCGAGGCCGGCTGCTGCGCGTTCAACCACGTCAACCACTACTGGCGCACCCGGGACGTCCTGAAGGCGGCCTGCGCCGCCCTGGAGGGGGAGTACGGGCGGCTGATGGCCGTCGGCCGCCGGGAGGGCGTCGCGGCCGACGCCCAGGAGGGTCTGCATCGGGCTGTCGACCTGGCCGACTCGGTCGCGGCCCGCTGCAAGGAGGCGCTCGAGCAGGCGCGGCGGGACACCCAGGGAAGCGGCGCGGCGAAGGCCCGCAAGGCGATGCGGCACCGGGCCGAAGGGGCTGTTGAGGTTGAGGACGGCTTTCCGGGGGAGTCCCCGATGGAACTGCTCACCGGGGTACTGGGGCTGGACGTGGACCTGCGCCAGGATGAGCACGGAGCGCCGGTGGCACGGTTCCAGCTGCACGTCGACCACCCGGAGGCCGTACGGGAGGCTCCGGCGCTCCCGGAGCTGCTGGTGTGCAGCGTGAAGGGTCCGGCCGCCCTGCGGATCGGCGCGGCGCTGCACCGGGGCTCGCGGGTGGTGATCCGGGGCCGCAGGCGCTACCACCGGTACGCGGGCGGGGCGCGGTCGGCGGTGTCGCTGGACGTGGAGTCGATCGGGCTGGACCTGATGGCCGAGGCGTCTTCCCCTGCTTCCCAATAGTGCCTGAGACTGCTATTATTTTTCATGTCGCTCGATTGGCATCGGGTGGCATCAACCCGAACCCGGCCGCCGGAGGCCCCGGCGGCCGATCCCGAAGGGACGCTCATGTCCACCGCACTCCCCGCCGGCGAACTGCACGCCCTGGCCGAGCAGGCCGCCGCCCACCTGCCGGACCGCAACGGCCCCTGGCACACCGCCGCTCCCCGCCGGTTCTGCACCACCACCGAATCCCTCCCCTCCTGGACCGACACCGTGCGCATCACCGACGGGGTACGCACCGTGGCGTTCACGGACACCGCGCACGGAGTCTCCGTGCGGGCGCAGCGCGAGCACGAAGGCCCGTTGGTTGCGGCCACCGTGGTGGAGCACCGGTGGGCCGACGCCCGCACGCTCGCCCTGGCCGTCGCCCGCGACCAGCTCGGCCCGCTGCGCCCCGCTCCCCTGAACAGCGGGATGCGCGAGCAGCAGGAGCTGCAGGCCCTCGGCACCCTCACCCGGCACATCCCGCCGGGCGCGGTCGGGGCGTCCCACTCCCGTGTCGACCGCTGGCACCTCCTCGCCTTCAGGATTTCCGGGCGCACGGTCCGGGTCCGGATCGACGGGCCGGAGCAGGTGCAGATCGAGGCCACCCGCCTGTCGCTGACCGCGCTGAGCGCGCTGCTGGGTGCCGCACTTCCGCCTGCGGAGCCCGGCGGGCTGACGGCCGCCGCCCTGTTCGCGGCGACGTGGCTGATGGACCGCCACCCCGTGCTGTGGCACGACCCGGCCAGCTCCAGCACCGGCCCGTGCGACGTGCTGTACGGGCCCGGCCAGGGCCGGGTAACCGTCGGCGTCCAGGTGACCGACGGTCCGCCCGACGAGCAGGCCCTCGCCGTCCTCACGGTCGAGGTCGACCTCGACCTGGCCCTGATGCTCTTGCCCCTGCTCGGCTGACCCTTCACCCGCAGCCCCCGGGGCGCGCGACTGGCGCGCCCCGGCCGGCGGGGACGGCGCCACCGTGCCGCGGCTCCCAGCCCTTGGCGGACGCCGGTCCCCCAGGGATCCACGGACCGAACGCCTCTACCCCCGGAGAACCCGATCATGAACGTGCAGCACCCCGCCCACCCCGCCGCGGGCCGCCCGCAGCGCACCCTCACCTCCGACGAGGAGGAGGCCGTACGGAGCACCCGCCTGTCCAACCTGGTCGCGGCCCTGATCATGGGCATCGTGGACCCGGTGCCCAGCCCGTCGCCGATGAGCGAGGCCGAGGGCGCCTGGGTGCGCGAGCACGTCTGGCCCCGGCGCTACCGGGCCATCGAGGCGAAGTACCCCTTCGGCTTCTACCGGTGGACCCACTGCCAGAAGGGCAGTTGCTGGAACTGCTTGAACAACCGGTGCGATCTGTGCGTCCACCGGCAGCGGGGCGCCCCGGACGTCGACGACAACACCGACTGGGTCGAGAACACCCGCGGCCGGGCCGTCGCCAAGCTCATCGTCCGGCCGGACGGCTCGCCGTGCGTGTGGTGGTGCCGCTGCCCCTGCCCCAAGAGTGACCCCGCCGCCCCCGAGGCCGACGACCCGCCCGCGCCGGCGCGCCCCTCGGACCAGTCCGCCGGCACCCCAGCCGCCGGTGGCCGCCGAGGCAACCGCTCCGCTGCGCCGGTCGACCAGGCGCAGGGCGCCCTGTTCTGACGACGCCGGGCGGGGGCGGAGCCCGATCCGCCCCCGCCCTGGCCCGGATTCCCAAGAAGGCGAACTCCCGGCTCGACCTCCTCCATCCGCACCCGGCCCCGCTGCCGCACCCCATGCACATGGGCCGGACCGACCGGCCCTGCCCTTCGAACCCCGACCCCGAGAGAGAGACCGTCATGATCAGCACCGCACCCGAGCTGTGCCTGCGCCCCGCCGCCGTCTTCAGCCGCGCCGACCCCGACTGCGCGGACGGCGTCGACGTCCTCACCACGGCGGGTGTCAGCGTGGGACTCCACGTCGGCGCCGCCGGCGAGGTCTTCGTCGGGATCGTCGCCGAGGACGCCGACCCGGCCCTCCTCGACCGGCACGGCCGGCTCGCGCACCTGACGGTCGCCCTGCCCGGGGAGGCCAGGATCGAGCGCAGCAGCCGGCGGTCGCCCAGCCCGTCCTGGTGGCGCCGCCTCGGGCGCCGACCGAATCGGACCGCCGGACCCGACACCGCTGCCGGCTCTCTGGCCTCCGCGCCCTGGGCGAAGCTGCGCGATCTGGGCGACCAGGTGGCGCAGGAGCTGGAGAGGCGGGCGGTCGCGGGACTCGGAGGGGACCTGCGCGCGGTGTGCGCGGCGCGGGGCTGGCCGGCCCCGGCGCGGGCGGAGTTCCGGGCCGGGGAGGACGAGGGCGGGCGGTGCTGGCTGCCCGAGGGCGCGCTGGTCGTCGGCGTCGACGGGAGCAGCCGCATCCTGCTGCTGGGCCTGGAGGACGGGGACGATGGCTTCGAGGCCGCGACGGCGGCGGGGTGGCTGTCCGCTGCGTCCGAAGCACGCCGGCCGGCACCGGGGAGTCTGCTGGTGGTGGAGTTCGCTCCGGCCGAGGTGGACTTCACCGTGCACGGGCCGGCGAGTTCCTTCAGGGAGGGGCGGTAATCACCACCCGAGCCAATGATTGATCATGCTATTGTTTTCCATGTCGCCCACTTGGCAGGTGTGGCGGCTCGACCCGAACATCCCGCTGCAGCAACGAGGAGAGCAACAATGAGTACCCGAGATCCGGATGAAGGAAGCCGCTACCGGCGCCTGCCCACCGACGTGGAGGTCGCGGTCCGGACACCGAGCGTCCTGGCCATAGGCGAGGTCCTGCAGTACACCGGCTACGGCCGCCTGGACGTCGCTCTGCTGCCTGCGGGACGGCCTGCGGCGGCCGGACCGCTCGCGCTCCGCTCCCCCGACGGCGCCGCCATCGCGACATCCGAACAGGAGCGGGTGCAGGAGGTCCTGCTGCGGCACGGCTACGCGGCACTGACGGCCCACGACCGGATCGTCGTCCTGGACCCGCTGGACAGCGAGGCCCGGGTCCTGGTCGGCCACCTGCCGGACGCCGCGGGCAGCGCGACGGTTCGCCGAGCGGTCGAGGTCCTGGTCGACGCCGGGCACCGCCCCGCGCTGTTCCTCGGGGAGCTGCCGCTTCGCTCCGGGTTCCGGGTGGCCACGGCCGCGGCCGAGACGGAGGTGGTGATCGTTCCGGCACCCCACTGGGACGACGCCGAACCCAGCGCCCTTGCCCGCTCGCTGCGGGTCGCCGGCCTGGCGGTCAGGGGCGAGCTGGAGGGGACCGGCACCTTCGAGGCCGCGGTCCCGATCTGACCAGGCGGCACCGCTCCGCCCACCCCGGGCGCGGCGGGATCCGGGGAACTAACCAGGCCCGACGAAGGCCGGTTAGTTCCCCGACGACACCCCGGGCCGACCTGCAGTGGAACTTTCCATCGCAGGTCACAGCCCTTCCCCGTTCTAACCAGGCCCCGCCGCCGCCGCACCGGCGGCGGGCCCGGGCGACAAGCAGGAAGAAGGACGAGATGAGCACGAACACGGCAGCCGGCCTCACCGAGGCCGACGTCGACCGCGCCCTGGCGGCACGCGGCTGGACACCGGCCACTACCGGCGGACAGCGCTGCCCGATCGACGAGTGGGCGGACGCCGGCGACTACAGCACCGAGGGGCACGGCCCGCTCGAGGGCGGGTCCTTCGCCATGGTGCTGCTCGCCTGCCGGGCCGCCGAACACCAGATGGACGCGCGGGCCGGCATGGCCGACGCCCTCGTCCACGCCGGCCTGGCGGTGCGCGACTCCTCGGAGGGGTACGAATTTCTCGAGGTTCGCCGCCGCGGCGGCGGGCGACCGAACAGCTAGTCCCCCCAGCTCACGGGCCTGCCGCAGCGAAGGCAGCGCCTGCGGGCCGGCCCCCGGCCGAAGATCACCGCCGGTGACCGCCTAGGCCATATGAGTTACGCCTGCTACAGTTCTTGATGTCCGAGAGGGCGAAGAGCTTCCAACTACCACGACCTGTATGAGAAGGAGAACGCGATGATCCCCGCCGGCCGCACGCCCGCCACCGTGGAACGCGCCGCGGAGATTTTCGGCAAGAGCTTCAACTACTTCCAGAACCAGCGGCTCTGGGAGAAGCTCTTCCCGGCGACCATCAAGGCGTTCCACCGCGCCGGCGCCCAGCGCATCGTCCGGCTCTGGGACGAGGAGCAGCTGCTCGCCCTGGCCGCCCAGCGCGAGCTCCCCTTCGACCAGCAGGACATCCCGGTCCTCCCGGTCGCCGACCCGCAGCACCCGAAGCCGGCGGAGTACCAGGACGAGGACCTCCTCGACGTCGTCGAAGCGTGGGAGGCACTGCACGAAGCGGGCTCCAAGATCACGCAGCGCGCCTGGAACACCTACGTCTCACGGGCTGACGACGCTCGCGAAACGAGTGCGCCGGCCCCCGACCTGGAGATCAACGGCTCGCGGTTCTGGTACCGCAAGACCCTCCTCGACTGGGACAAGACCAGGATGGGCCGCGGCGAGAGCCCGAACGCCGGCCGGAAGAAGGGCTCCAAGGACACAACCGGGCCGCGGATCCGGCCGACGGCGATCGCCCGCCTGGCCGCGGCGGAGGGCCTGCTGCGGGCCCTGCCCAACCTCCCCCAGGCCGAGATGGTCAAGGCGATCGCGACGACGCAGAACGTCACCGACCGCCAGGCGCTGCGGATCCTGCACGAGGCCCGGGCCAACCTCGGCCTGCCGGCGCCGAGCCCGACGGAGAAGAAGTAGCCGTCGTCGAGCTCGGCGCCGGCACCGCACCAGGCAGCTGCCAGTCCGCCTCTCCTGTCGCACTGGACCAGCCGGTTCTCGGCGCCGCCCGACCGCGTTCTGCCGTTCTAACCAGCCGACGTGGCCGAAGCGTTACCGATCCTGGCCTGCGGTGGACAGAAATCCGGTTAGAACAGCGGGGTTACCTGGGGTGATCACTCAGCCTCGCCTCCGTGGAGTCCCCATGACCGCTGTCCCCGCCACCACCGCCGACTTCTCCCGGCTCGCGCTGTGCGCGCTGTTCCAGCACCGCATGGCCACCACCCGCCAGCTGCACCTGCTGATCTCCCCGACCGTCAGCGTCCAGTGGGTCCGCCGGCGCCTGTCCGACCTTCACGCCCGCGCTCTGGTGGGCCGCGTCGACATGCCGGGCCCGGGTCGGAACCTGGTCTGGTACCTCACCGATCAGGGCCGGTCGACCACCGAGCTGCTCCCCGAAGTCCAGGGCCGCACCTGCCCGCCGGCGCCCACCGACCCCTTCGCGGCACGGATGCGTACCGGCCACACCTTGGACGTCCTGCGCGCCCATGTCGCCTTTCTCGAAGACGCCCGCGCCCGCGGTGACGAGTACGGACCGCTGGACTGGCTGCCCGAGATCAACCACCGCATCGCCGAGCGGAGCGCCGAGAGCCTCACGGCCGACGCGCTGATGCAGTACGCGACCAGCGGCCCCGGCCGGACCCTGCACCGGGCGTTCGTCGAGGTCGACCGGGCGACGATGGTCTCCGAGCGCCTGGCCAGCAAGCTGATGGCGTACGCCCGCTTCCACTCACTGACCCCAGTGCCCAGCCACCACCGCGGCACCTCCCACGCGCTGGACGCGCTGCCGGCCTGGCAGCACCACTACCTGCGATTCCCCCGGCTGCTGTTCGTCCTGACCGGGTCGGGGACGGTGGCGCTGCGCCAGCGAGAGCGCGACCTGCAGATGGTGGCCGCGGACAACCCGCTCGTCGCCCGGATGCTGCAGTCCGTCAAGGCCGGGGCAGCGCTGCTGGAGGACATCGAGAAGCTGGGCGCCTCTGCATCCGTGTGGACCCCGCTCGTCAACCCGGAGAGCGGTCCCCGCAGCTGGATGGACCTGTGAACCAACCCGACTCCCGTCACAACACAACCGGAAGGCTGAACACCGTGACCGTACTGGTCATCTCCCCGTCCATGACCGTGAGCGAGGAGGTCCCGCTGGACCCGGACGGCTACCTCGCCAAGATCCGCTCCCTGCTCGGAGGTCCCGTCAACGAAGGGAACTACCACCGCCGCGTCCGGATGTGGACCCGGGACAGCGGCGCAGCCGAGCGCAACGTGATGGCGACCGCGTTGGCGAGCGCCTGGCTGGGCCGGGACCTCGCCGCGCACTACTGGCTCTACGGGCCGGTCGTGCTCTCCGGTGTGGACACCGACGGCCGGCCGCAGCCCTGCCCGCCGGAGGCGTACCGCGACGTAACCGCCCTCCAAGAGGTCTTCCATGAACTGCGTACGCGGTGGGCCACCACTGCGCCGGCCGATGACAACGACGCCTGGCAGCAGGTTCTGGCCCGCGCCTTGGCGGCCGTCCCTGCCGTCGCCCGCACCGCCTGACCGAACAACGCGGTCGCTGGCGCGGGCTGGCCCGGGGCCGCAACGTGGTTGTCCCGCCGTCGGCGGGCAAGGTGCTGTGGCCCCGGATGCTTGCCGGGCTCAGCTCACGGGCCGCCCTGACGTGAGGGGATCCGCCAGGTCGGCGGCGGGGAAGGCGGCCGGGCGCAGCAGGACCGGCGAGCCGGGGCGGGCGGGGTGGAACCCGCCGAGGGCGTAGGCGCGGGTGAGCCGTTCGTTGGCGGCGACGGCGGCGAGGCCGAGGCCCTGTTCGTCGGCCCATGCGAGGGTCTGGCGGACCAGGTAGCGGGTGGCCTGCCCGTCCCGGCCGCCGGCGAGGCCACCGATTTCTCCCCACGGGCCGGTGCGGCGCAGGATCGCGAGTTCGCGGCGGAGTTCGACACCGTGTCCGGCCCGCTTGAGGAGGTGCGCGAGCTGCCAGACGAGGGCGGCCATCTCGGCGCCGAGGACGGTGTACGCGACGGCGCCCGCGCCGGTGGGACCGGCGAGGGCGCTGCCGACGACGGTGGCGGCGATGGCGGTCGGCACGATCACGGCGGGCAGGATCACCAGCACGCCAAGCACTCCGACGAGAGCGCCGCGGATACGCAGGCCGAGGGGGCGGGGGCGAAGGACGGCCAGGGTGGACGGCCCGACGGCGAGCACGCTGCCTGCGGTGTGCTGGACGCCGAGGTGGATCAGCCACACGGGCGCGAGGGCATTGCGGATCGGCCCGCGCGGAAAGCGGGGCGGGGCGTAGGCGTGGGCACAGACGGCGGCTAGGCAGGGCAGGTCCCGCCAGCGGGGCGTGAGTCGCGGCGGGGGTGGGATCTGCCTGGGGCTGGCCATGGTCGGGAGTCTACGAAGGGCTGCGGGTTCTCATGGCGGGTTGGTGGCCGGAGGTCAGCGAATCAGGGAGCGGGCAGCGATGCCCCGCAGGGTGCCGGCGTCCTTCGCGGCGTCCATGGCTTCGGTGGTCGTCTCGCCGCGGAACGGCCCGCAGAGGATGACCGGTCGCTCGCCTTCGACGGCCGACCACAGACGATCGTCGAGGGGGATGCCGGCACCGAGGTCGAACAGATGGTTCTGCACGGCGTCCTGCGCATCGTTGAGTCGGACAATCTGCATCAGTCGGCGCGTGGCGCCGTCGATGGAGATGACCCACCGGGGATCTCGGAGCAGTACATCGTGCCCCCAGGTCGGCCAGCCGAGGCCGGAGAGGTCGTCGAGTTGTGCTGCCGGGGTGCGGGGTTGGAGGACCAGCTTCAGCAGCCACCCGGCGGGCTCGATGTAGCCGCGGGTGACGGCGAGACCGAACGGGGGCTCATGCGTCAGGGGGGCTGTGCGGACGGGGTTGGTGGTCATGGTGACCAGGATCCCGCCCATCGCGGGGCGACGTTGGAGTCTTGCTCGGATTGGTGAACCGACCGCGGAGGGCTTGTGCGCCCCGGCCGAACGTGCAGGAAGGGGCCGTTCCGGCGGTGAAGCGAGAACGGGCCAGCCCAAGGGGGGTGGCGGTCGCGCCGGTGGTCCGAACGGGGCCACCGGCGCTTCGGCCTGACTACACCTGAGCAGCGGGTGGGGAGCCGAAGGCGCTGCGCCCGCCGGGGCCGCCGTCCAGGACGACGAGGAACGTGCCGGTCCGCTCCACCAGGTCGGCGGCCGAGAAGGGTGGAGACGGTCCACCCCCGGGTGTCCGCCTCCCTGCGGCACCGGGTGAACGCGCTCTGCGGCGCGGACGAGCGCAGGGCGCGGGCGTAGACCGCTACTAGCGGCTGGGTTCCCCCGCCGCGAAGCGGAAGTGCTGCGGGCCGCACGGGCTGCAGCTGTGCCGGTTCAACGACGGGCGGAGTCATCGTTCAAGATCCTCGGTTCGGTGGGTCGCCGATCGGACGTCAGGCCGGCGTGCGGGAGCACGGGGATCACGGTTCGGCAGGGGGTCGGTGCTGCCCGGGCGCGGAGTCGGGGCGCCCGAGAACCGAGAGGACCGGCAGGCTGTCGTTGCGGCTCAGGCTCACGGGCCGGGCGGCGCGGAGCAGGTGGACGTGCTTGCCGCCGTCGGGGCGCCCCCGGAGCTCGGAGATCCGGTACGGCCAGCCGTGGACCAGCACCCAGTCGCCGCGGTTCAGGTTGTTGCTCATCTTCTTTGTCGGCTGGGCGAGGACGGTTCCGTCGGGGAGGCGGAAGCGCGTTCTGTCGAGCTGTTCGATGCCGTCGTCCAGGGGGCGGACGGCGGGCGAAGGGCGCTGCGGTTGCGCCGGGGGTCGGGCGGGGTGCCGGAGTGCGGGTATCCGATCCGGTCGGTGTGGAACTCTCACGTGATCTCCTCCTTGGGTGGTCAGGACGCGGCGGCCTCGCTGTCGAGGGCGAGGCCGGTCGTGGGGCGGGTCGGGTGCGGCAGGTGGCAGGGCGGGCCGCTGGTCGCGGCGAGCGCCTGGTGCAGTACCTGGAGGTCGGTGAGTTCTCCGCTGCCGTCGGGGGCGACGATCCAGCGGTGTTCGCCGCCGACCGTTCCGGGTCGGGGGCAGAGCAGGTGGGAGCCGTCCGGCACGAAGGCCATGTCGACGGGGGCGGTGTCCGGGCTGGCGGTGGGGACCAGGAACGTCACGGTCGGCGGTGCGTCGACGGGGTTGTGGAGGAGGGCCGGTCCGAGCGGCAGCCCGGCGAGGGTCAGGTGGCCGATCGCGCGCTGGGCGTGCCCGGCGGCCACGACGACGGCCCGGAAGGTCCAGCCGAGCGGGATACCGGCCGGAGCGCCGCTGCCCCACTGTGTGAAGGGCCGGTCGCGCTCCCCCTCCGGGAGGGCCCGGGACAGCCAGAGCGCACCGTCGTGTGCTGGCGTCAGGGAAGTCGCCCGGGCGGCCGGGTCCGGGGCGGCATCGCCGCGGTGCTGCTCGCCGTCGGCCACGAGAGTGTCGAGGGAGAACCGGGCCCAGACGAACTTGCCGCGGGCCGTGGCCTTCCAGCCCCAGCGGTCGTCGGTCAGCGACATGACCAGGTGGAGCCCCAGTCCGCCCGCGTGCTGGCCGGGGTCGGTGGTGTCGAGGAGCGGCCCCTGCCCGCTGCCGTCGTGGACGACCAGCAGCAGGTCGTCCGGCTCCAGGGCGACGATCACCTCGACCGGTCCGAATCCCTTGGCCGCCGCGTGCCGGAGCGCGTTGGTGAGCAGCTCGGAGGCGATGACCCCGAAGTCCCCCAGGACCTGATTGAGGGTCTTCTCGTCCACGAGCCCGTACCTGCTGCGCAGGGAGCGCCCGCAGCGGGTGCCGATGTCGGTGCGCAGGAGCGGCACCGTCTGGTCGGTGAACTCCGCGGGGCGGTAGGCCCACCCGCTGCTGGTGGGGTGCGGGTCGGTGGTGATCGGCGTGGTCACGATGCCTCCGCGGGTTGCTGCTGCCGTCGTCCGAGGAAGGCAGCGAAGTTGGTCAGGGGGCGCTCCGGCCGCTCGGCGGGCTGCTCGGGGTGGAGCAGTCGGAGCGCTTCGGGGGCGAGGACGGCTTCGTAGGCGGTGTGGAGGGCGGAAGCCAGCTCGCCGGCGTAGGTGACGTTGCCGGTGCCGTCCGGTTCCACCAGCCAGTGGGGCTTGCGTCGGCGCAGCAGGCCCGGCTGCGGGAGGAGCAGCGTGTCGGCGGCGGCGCCGAGGTGGGCGGTGAGGCGGGCTCCCCAGTTCCAGGCGCCGGCGGCGCTGCGGGAGGTTCCGGCCAGCAGCGCGTGCCAGGGCGCGGTGAGGGTGGGGATGAGGAAGACGACGCTCAGGTCGAGGTGGAGCACGGGGCCCGGGGTGATGACGGCGCTCAGGTCCGCCAGCGCCCGCAGCCCGAGGTTGGGGTCGGTCTGGATGGCGTCCCACGTGGCGTCGTGGACGGATGCCTGGGCGAGGCCATGAGGGTGGCTGCCCCAGACGGAGAGCAGGCTGTCCTGATGCCTGGTGGATCGGTCGAGCCAGACGGCTCCGCGGTTCGGGGCCGTAGGTATGAGCGAGGGGCGGCTTCGATCGGTCGGCCGGTCGCTGCGCGCTGTGGTGGTCTCCGTGCTGCTGGACATGGCGGCACCCCTCGTCTGCACTGCGGCCGAGGAAGACGATCACCGACCGCTATGGCTCCGTGACTCTAGAATGACCCTAGAAACTTCTCCCTGCAACTTCTCTGTGAAACTTCACGACCTTGTTCGAATCGAGGGGGCACGCGGTGGGCGCAGCGATTACCCGTGGCACATCCGTTGCGGCAAGATTGGCCCGTCGACAGAGGGGAGGGGTGAAGGTGGCGGTACCCAGCGGGCCGGTGCAGCACCGGCGCCAGGTCGGCCGGAGGCTCAAGGAGCTACGTGAAACTTCAGGGCTGACGACCGAGCAGGCCGGAGCGGCCATCCAGCGCAGCGACAGCACGATGAGCCGGATCGAGAACGGCAAGCGCAACGTCCAGCTGATCGAGCTCAAGGGCCTGCTCGACGCCTACGAGGTATCGGCTGAGGTGCGGTCCGAGCTGCTCGCGCTCGCACGGTCGGCGCCGGAGGGCGGGCTGTGGACAGCCTTTGAAGCAGCGTTCCCTCCGGACATGGAGACCTATCTCGGACTCGAGGAGGGTTCCAGCACACTGCGGGTCTTCAGCCTGAGCACGGTGCACAGCCTCCTGCGGACCAGGAAGTCCCTCACCGGGATCATCCGCGCCGGGCTTCCGACGGCAGGCGCGGACGAGGTTGACCGCCTGGTCGAAGCCCACCTCGCTCGGCAGCGCGTCCTCGCTCGCGAGCCCGACCCTGTCGAGCTGCAGGTCGTGCTGGACGAGGCGGCCCTGCGGCGACCTGCCGGCGGAGTCGAGGCGATGCGCGAGCAGCTCGACCACCTGGTCCACTGCGCGGAGAACGTCCCCAACGTGACGCTGCAGGTCCTCCCCTTCTCCAAGGGCAGCCACGGCAGCCCCAGCGGCGGCTTCACCCTCATGGGCTTCCCGGACCCTTCCGAACCCGAGGTTGTCTACTGCGACACCATCGGCGGCAACCTCTACCTGCACCGGCCCCAAGAAGTCCGCCGGTTCACCCAGCTGTTCGGGCGACTGTGCGGCGCCGCGCTCGACCCCGCCGAGTCGGTGGAGTTCCTTCGTTCCTTCAGGCAAGAGATGTGAGCACCGAGATGACCACTCCAGACTTCAGCAACGCCCGCTGGTTCAAGGCCCGCGCCTCGGAGTCCGCCCAAGGCTGCTTCGAGGTGGCCCACGAGGACGGCTACGTCGGTCTGCGCGACAGCAAGAACCTCCTGCTTGCCCCGCAGATCTACCCGGCGGACGTGTGGGCGAGCTGGCTCGACCAGCTCCGGAGCGGGGTGTTCACCGGCCACCGGATCCGGTTGGAGTTCATCGTCGGCGGAGTGGCCGTCTCGGACAGTGCGACGCCGACGGCCCAGGTGCACACCTTCACCGACCACGAGTTCCGCTGCTTCATGTCCGGGGTCCGGTGCCGGGAGTTCGACCTCGCCGCGTGATCAGCACAGCGATGGCCCGGAACGCTTCCCGCGTTCCGGGCCATCGCTGTATCCGTACGACGCGCCTCTGCTCGTACCGCACGGGGCAAGTCCCGCTCACCGGCCGACGCCCGCCCCAGCCGCGCCGGCCCGACTGACCGCCGGAGCACCCGGGCCAGACCGCAGGCGCACCACCGCCGCCCGGACGACCGCCGCCCTGGTGTCCCACGCCCACCGGGTGTAGGGGTGCTCCGGCCCGAAGGCCGCGGTGCTGTCCTCGACCAGCGTGGCGGCCCGCTGGGCGGCGGCGTCGATCCGCCCCTCGACCAGCGCGCGGCGACCGGCTTCGTACTCGATCCGGTACCACAGCGGCGGGACCGGCGGGTACGGCGGCCGGGGCGGTGGAGCGACCGTGCCCGGGGAGCGCGGCAGCGTCGGCTTCGGCGCGGCGTGCCGAGGCGCGGTGCGGCGCTTCCCGGCGGTGCCCAGCGCCACCGCGGTGGTGGCGACGACGGCCAGGGCCAGCAGGTACAGCAGGTCGGCGGCCGGCAGGCCGGTGGTGCAGCGCATGGGAGATCTCCGTGTTCGTGAGGGTGGGTCCGGTCGTCAGCGCCGGACGGCCTGGACTGCCTGCTGCACCGACTCGAGGCAGTCGTGGCACAGCGGGACGTCGGGCACCGGCCCGGTGCCGGGGCGTGCGCAGGTGGAGACGGCGCAGCGCCAGGTGGCCGTGCGCTGCTCCGGGACGCCCGGGTCGGTGGGCGGCTGCTGGGGGGTGGGGCGCTGCGCGGCGGCTTCGAGGGCGTCCGTGTCGGCTGCGATCCGGGCGGCGGCGCGGTCTGCCTCGCGCTCGGCGCGGGCGAAGTTGCAGGCGTTGCACTCCTGGCCGGTGGTGAGCAGGGTTCCGCGCTCGCAGTCGGGGCGCCGGCAGTCGTGGCCCATCTCCAGGACGGTGGCCAGGTAGGCGACGGGCCGCTTGATCCGGTACGGGTCGCCCTCGGGGAGTCGGGTCCGCTCGGGGCCCTGGGCGCGGAGCCAGCCGGCGTTGACGCGGGCCTGGATGTGCGGGAGGGCACGGCCGGTCTTCAGCAGGTCGCGGACCCGGTCGCGGATCATCTTCGGTGCCCGTCCCCGCTCCCAGAGGCCGAGCGAGTCGAGGAGGTCGTAGGCGTCCTGCTCGCCGGGGACCGGCCGGGGCGCGGTGGTGCGGGTGGTGCGGTGCTTCGGGGACTTCATCTGTCGGTTCGCGGCTTCGCCGCCCGGCGCGGATTCGGCTTGGGGCGTGGAGCCCGCGCGCGTGCCTGCGCGTGCGAAACCACCCGTCACCTGCCCTTCGGGCGTCCGGAAGGCGTCTCGAGAAGGGTTCTGGAGGGGGTTATAGACATTGAGCAGCGTGGGTGCTGCCAGGGTGGCAGCACCCACGCTGCCGGGGGTGGCAGCACCGGTGCTGCCACCCTCCGCCGTCCGGGCCCGGTTCTTCGCCTTGGTGCTGACGCCCTTGGGGACTCCGCCGGTCCGCTGGATTCCGGCCTCACGCTTGGCCTTCCGGCGCTCCGCGAGCCGGGCCTTCGCGACGTCGGCGGCCTTCACTCCCGGTGGCAGCGGGTCGACCCAGGCCGTGGTGCCCTGCCACATCACTCCGGCGTCGTGCAGGTGGTAGATGTTCGCGTCGTGGTGCTTGGGGAACCGCGGGTCCAGGCGCTCCTCCACGGTGACCATGCCGGCCACCTCCATCTCGTCCAGGGTGCGGTCGAGGGTGGCGAGGCTGACGCCGAGCTGCCGGGCGAGCTCGCGCCGGTAGGGGCGGCCCATGGCGGTGTTGCGGGCCTGGGTGTCGGCGTAGGTGACGAGGATGCAGTAGAGGGTGCGGGCGTTCGTGGAGTACCGCGGATCGCAGACCCAGACGGAGGCCACCATGCCGAAGGGCAGGTTGCCGCCGCGGCGCACTTCGGGGTTGAGGCTCATCGGGCGGCCGTCGCGGCGTGCTGACGGCGGGGCCGGCCGACGGGCGCTCGGAGCGCGGTACGGGCACGGGCGGCCAGGCCGGGCACGGGGTCGGCCGCGGGCAGCGAGGTGCAGCGGGCGCGGCGGTCGGCGGCGTGGACGTAGAAGACGAGGGCGCGGTGCTCGTCGCCGGTCAGGACGTTGAGGTGGGCGAGGACCTCCAGGGCCTCGATGGTGTGCGCGTGGGTCGTGCCGAAGCGGGCGGCCATGCCGTCGACGTGGGCCGTGGCCAGTCGGATCGCGTCGACCAGGCGGTGCTGCTCGACCGCGGCGGCGATCGAGGTCCGGGCGGCGGCCACCTCGGCCGGCGTCGGCGGTGCGGTGGTGGGTCGCTGCGGTGTCGGCGCGAGCCCCATGGTGGGTTCGGAGCCGGTGGTGGCCGCCCCCCTGGCGCCGGGCAGGAGGGCGCGGAGGAACTCGGCGAAGGAGCGGCGGCCCTCCCGGCGGTCCGGGCGCCGGCAGGTGTTCGGGGCGGACAGGTGGTGCATCCGGGACTCCTCGGTCGGCGGTGATCGTCGAGTGAGGAAACCCCGCAGCTCTAACCGGATTTCTGTCCGAGATCCGCCGGATTCGTAACGGATGGACAACGGCCGCCCGGTTAGAACGCGGTGAACCTAACCAGCTGCTCGGAGGGCGTCGTGCGACAGCGGGCCTGGACCGGGTGCCACAGAAGTCGGACCGGCGGCACTTCGGGTCAGCGAAGTTGGACTGCTGCGGTCAGCGGTCGGCCGGGCACGCGGTCCGAAGCCCCTGGGGCGGCTGCGCTGTCGCCGGGCGGTGCCGAGCGCAGCGGTCTGCCGGGCGGTGCCGAGCGCAGCGGTCTGCCGGGCGGTGCCGAGCGCAGCGGTCTGCCGGGCGGTGCCGAGCGCAGCGGTCTGCCGGGCGGCTGCCGGGGCTCGGGGCGGATCTCACCAGGCGGAGGACTCCGGGCGGCTGCGGGCAGGGTCGGCGCGCAGCTGGTCGAGCAGTTCCCGGGTGGTGACGTCCTGCCCGGGGACGTGCGGGCCGAGCAGCTGGCCGGCGGTCACCGCGGACAGCGAGAGCACCACGGCGGGCCCGAAGGTCGGGTCGATCCGTCGGGCCCGGGCGTGGGCGTCGCGGACAGCGGCGTCGGCGTCGGCGTCCTGCGGGAGCTGGCGGTCGGCTGCGGCCTGAGCCCAGGCTTGGAGAGCGTCTGCGGTCGGCGTCAGCAGTTCGGGGAAGCCGAGGTCGCGCCGCCAGGCCGTCACCTGCAGCAGCCGGTCCGCCCGGACCTTCGGTCCGCGCTGGCGGTGCCACAGCCGGCCGCCCGCCTCGGCGACCGCGCAGACGATGCCGACGCCGTGGTGCTCCGCCTCGCGGAGCAGGCGGGCGGTGGCGCGGAAGGGCCGCTCGTTGGAGTCGGGGTCCAGCCACAGCCGGATCAGCTCCGGCACGGTGGTGTCGGTCTGCGGGGTCAGGCCGGTGGTGTCCATGCCATGGTCCAACGATCGCGGCCGGTTCCGGTGTCGGCCCGGGCTGCCGGAGCCGCCCGGCGGCGTCCCGCAGGCCGCCCGGGTGCGGGGGTGTGCGGTGCGGACGGTTCGCCTCCGGCGGGTGCGGAGTGCGGGAGGTGCGGTGCGGAGTGCGTCCGCACACGCAGTCGAACAGGCCGCGCTGCCGGGCCGGGCTACGCACCCTCCGCCCGCTGCGTCGGCTTGCGCAGCGGGCGCTCCGGCGGGGAGTCCGGTGCGGTGCGGAGCCGATCGGGGTGCGCGGGGTGCCCTGCGGGCCGGAGGTGTGCGACGTATCCCTGAGCCCTGTGGCGGGACGGCGCACGACCGGATCGAGGCGGCGTCCGGGTTCCTCACAGCGGACTGCGTGCGGCTTCGCAGTACTTGGCCAGGGCTGAGGGCCGCTGTCGGTGAAGGTCAGCCCCGCCCGTCGGTTGTTGCGGAGAGTGACTGACCTCGGCCGCGCGAGGAGCTGGTTAGTTTGCCGCCCTCCGCCTGGATGCCCGGTTAGTTTCGTCGGGCGGGCCGGTTAGAACCGCGCGGGCCTGGTTAGTTTCGCTCCCGGTGGCCTCCGGTGGACCGGTTAGTTTCGCCCCGGCGGCGCCGGCGGGCTGGTTAGTTTGCCCTCCGCGCCCGGCCCGCCCCGGGCGCGAACCTTTCCATTGCAGGTCAGAGCGGGTTTTCAAACTAACCAGCACCCGTTGTCCATCCGTTACGAATCCGGCGGATCTTGGACAGAAAACCGGTTAGAGCCGCGGGGTTTCCTCCGATCGACAGCACTCGTCGATCGTCTGAGAGGCCCCGATGTCCTTGTCCCCCTCGCGCCGCAGCGCCCCGGAACCACGGGGCGAGCAGCTCTCCCCGCCGGCGGAGCACCTGCGGAGCCGGCAGCGCCGTACGCGGATCGCCCGCTACGCGCTGTGGGCGTCGCTGGCGTGCGGTCCGCTCGCTCTGGCGGCGGCCGTCACCATCCCGCAGGCGCTGGCGCAGCCCGTCGCCGCGGCTTCCGCACCCCCCGTCAACGTCATCCAGCCGCCGATCGGGTACGCCGAACTCTTCATCGACCTGTGGCTGCGTGGCGATGCGCAGTCGGCCTCCGGCAGCGACTCGCTGCGGGCCATGGCCCCGGGCGTCGACCTCCCCGCCCCCGCCGACGGCTCCCGTCTCTCGGTGCAGCGGGTGGTCGCGGTGCGGAGCTCCGCCATGGGCGGACACACCTGGCTGGTGACCGTTGCGGCCACCCTTGCGGGCACTGCGCAGCGCCCCGCACCCGCCGATACGCAGTCCACGCAGTCCCCTGCGGGGGCTACGCAGCCGGCCGGCCCGCTGGTCGTCCGGTACTTCGCGGTGCCCGTGTCGATGACGCGGGGCCCGGCGAGCGGCGGCTCCCCCGACGCGCTGGCGGTGACGTCCGCGCCGGCTCAGGTCGCCGGCCCTGCCTCGCTGTCGGGATCGGACGTGGAGCCGTACGGCACCCAGGTCGGCAGCGGCCCGCTGCAGCAGGCGGTGGCCGAGTACCTCACCGCCTACCTGACCGGTGTCGGGGAGAGCGCCCGGTACGTGACGCCGGGCGTGCGGATCCCGGCCGCCGGAGCGGTCTATTCGAAGGTCGAGCTCCAGTCGCTCGCCGCGCGCACCCCCGTGCCGCCCTCTCCGGTGGACGGCGCGGTGCTGGAGGTCCAGGCCCAGGTGCGCGCCACCGACGGTGCGGGGCAGTGGCCCCTGACTTACCCGCTGCGGCTCAAGGCGCGAGCCGGCCGCTGGGAGGTGGCCGCCGTCGCTCCGGCCGGCTCCCCCTCCTCCTCCTCCTCTTCTTCTCCTTCCTCTTCTTCTCCGTCGCCGTCGGCGTCGGCTTCCGCCACGGGGGTGCGGTGATGGGTCCTACCAACAACGTGATGCTGGCCGGCGCCTTCAAGAACATGGGCGACAGCTGGGTGACGACGCTCCTGGACTGGACGGCCAAGGGCCTGATGATCGCCCTCGTGCTGATCTGCCTGGTCCAGGTGATCCGCAAGATGTCGATCAAGGCGGGCATCGGCGCGGTGATCGGCCTGGTGATCTGCTGGGCGATCTTCTCCGGCCGCTACCAGCTCAGCTCGATGTTCGGGTCTGAGTTCAAGGACCCGGGCACCCAGCAGAGCAGCCCGATCGACGTCCAGGGCGCCCCGGCGCTGCCGAGGGTCTTCACGGGGCAGCTGTGAGCACCGCCGCGCGGCCGAAGGTCGGCCGGAGCTATACCCGCGCCCGCCGCCACCCGTGGGTTCTCGGGCGGCTTGGGGACTTCCGACTGCCGATGGGCCCCTACACGCCCATGCAGCTGGGGATCGCCGCGGTCGGCTCCTTCACCTTGATCAAGACCGCCGCCTGGTGGGCTCCGACGCTGGGGCCGGTCCCGGTGATCGTGTGGGCGGTGGCGATCTGGGCTGCGCGGCACCCCCGGATCGGTGGCCGCTCCCCCGGTCCCGCCCTGCTCGACGCCTTCGCCCTGGCAGTCGCCCCGCGGTCGGGCCGGATCGGCGGCCGGGCGGTCAGGCCCCTGCCGGAGCAGTGGCTGCACGGCAGCTTCGGCATCGAGGAGGCCGAGCCCGCCGACCAGACCGCACCCGCACCGGCGCCGGCCGCCACGAGGGCCACGGCGACGAAGCCGGGCCGAGCGGCCGGCAACTCCCGTCCCGCACCGGCGGCGGCCCGGCCCCGGCCGAGGCCCGTGGCGGCGAAGACCGGCACCCGGCCGGCACGTACGGCGCAGCCGAGAAGCGCGCCCGGGCCGGCGCCGACCGCCCTCGAGCTCCTGCTCGCCCAGGCCGCGAGCAACCCCCCACAGACCAGTACGGCACGGAAGGCAGGAACGAAGCGATGAGGGTGGCGATCAGGCACATCCACGGCCACCTGGTGTGGTCGACCGGCGGCAACGTCTGGGCGTTCTGGCGGGTCACGCCGATCGGCAGCCGGTACGCGGGAGCTCTGGAGCGCGAGGAGATCCTCAGCCGGGTCACCTCCCTGGTGCGCTCGATGCTCGGCACCGCGCGGATCTACTCGCTGTGCGCGGCGATCGACCCGGGCGAGATCGCCCTGCGGATCAAGGACGGCGTCGACGAGTTCCGCTACGAGGGAGCGGCGGAGACCGCGGATGCGGCGCTGGAGATGGTGCGCGGCCGGGAGATGCACCGCCGCACCCTGTGGCTGGCGATCCCGCTGGTGCCGTCCGACCGCAGCGCGCAGCTCGCCGCGTTCGCGAACTCCGCCTTCACCCAGGTCGGCGAAGCGGTCGGCCAGGAGGCGCCGCCGGTGACCCGGGAGGAGGCCCGGTCCTACCTCGCGCAGGCCGAGCAGGTCGAGGCGTCTCTCGGCGGCGGCCTGACGATCCGCAAGGCCCGGCCGGCGGAGGTCGTCTGGATTCACCAGCACTCCGTCTACCGGGGCGTGGCCGAGCCGCCGCTGCTGCTGGAGGCCGAGCAGTCCGACCTTCGGGGCAGCCGCCTGCTGCACGGCGTGCTGCGCAGCCCCTCCTACGCGGACCTGGGACAGGTCCGGCTGCAGGAGGGCGGCCAGCCCGGGGGTGCGGGGCGCACCGGCGGGTGGCGCTCGATGTTCAAGAAGACCGTCGACGGGTCCGCCCTCAACCGGCTCTGGCTCGAGGTCGAGACCGAGGACGGGACCGGCTACCAGGCGCACCTCGCGCTGGCCGAGATCCCCAAGACGGTGGCCGCGCACGCCGCCGACGTCCTGGCCCAGCTGGAGCAGCTGGACTACCCCGTGGACGCGGTGGTGGACCTGGACGTGATCGAGGGCGCGAAGGCCCGCCAGCAGATCAGCAAGAAGAAGAGGGAGCTGATCGACCAGGCCGAGCAGTACTCCTCCCACCCCGAGGGCGCGCCGGACTCGCTGTTCGGGTCGGCGGAGGAGCTCGGTGAGGAGGAGAGCCTCCTCGCGCTGACCTCGGTGGAGTGCGAGGTGCGGTCGGTGACGGCGCTGTCGGTGTGGGCCGGTAACCCGCGCGAGTGCGACCGTCGGGCCCGGGAGCTGCGCTCGCAGCTGGCCGGCGCGAACTACCGGGCGGTGCGGACCCGCGGCGGCCAGGCCCGCCTGTTCGAGTTCGGCCTGCCCGGCGCAGCGCCCGTCGGCCGGCTCAAGGAGTTCACCCAGTTCCAGTTGAGCGAGGGGTGGGCGATGGGCGGCGCCCTGACGGGCGGCGACATCGGCGACGAGAGCGGTCCGATGATCGGCATCAGCCAGGACACCGGGACGGTGCGGCCGGTGCTGGTGGACCTGGCGTCCGCGCCGCAGCGCAACGCCAGCGCCTCGCTCGGCGTGATCGGTGACCTCGGCAGTGGGAAGTCCGTGTTGCTCAAGCTGCTGACGATCGGTCTGGTGGACCGCGGCGATCGGGCGATCGTGGTGGACCGCACGCCGCTGCGGGAGTGGGCGCGGTTCGCCCACCACGCCGCCCCGGGCCGGTGCCAGGTGATCGACGCGGCCGAGGCCCGGCTGTCGCTGGACCCGCTGCGGGTCCTGCCGGCCGGCACCGGGGAGCACGCCGCCTTCTCCTACCTGACGTTGCAGCTCGGGGTCGGCCCGATGTCGGTCGCCGGGTCGGTGCTGAACCGCGCGGTGAAGGCGGCGGCGCAGTCGGCCCGTCCGTCGATGGCCCGGGTGCTGGAGGAGCTCGCGGTGATGGCCGAGGAGTCCAGCCCCCGTGGCCAGGAGGCGGCCGGTGTCCTGGACATGCTGCGGATCGTGGCGGAGGCCCCGCTCGCCAGGCTCGTGTTCGACGAGAGCCTGCCCGCGCTGTCGCTGTCCGGCGACCTGGACGCGGACCTGGTCGTCTTCACCACCGCCGGCCTGACCCTGCCCCCCAAGGAAGCGCTCGGCAACCCCGACATCCTGCGGGCGCAGCCGCTGGAGGCGCTGATCGGCCGGGCGGTGCTGTACCTGATCGCGGCGGTGGCCCGGCAGACGGCGTTCACCGAGGTCGACCGGTTCGCGGCGCTGGTGATGGACGAGTGCTACTGGCTGACCTCCAGTCACGAGGGTCACGCCCTGGTCAGCGAGGTCGTCCACGACGGCCGCAAGCACTGGGCGGGTGTCCTGCTGGGCGGTCACGACGCGGACGATCTCGGCGACGAGACGGTACGCGGTCTGCTCACCTACAAGTTCCTCGCGCGCACCAGCGACCCGGTCCTGGCACGCAAGGGCTTGGAGTTTCTGGGCCACCCGGCGGACGAGCAGACGGTCCGCACCGTCACCTCCGGCTTGTCGCCGGTCGGTCAGAAGGGGCGCGAGGGCGAGATGTTGCTGCGCGACCCGGCCCGCCAGATCGGCCGCATCCGCGTCATCGCGCCCCCGGTCAAGCGGATCCACGACGGGATCTTCACCACCCCGACGAAGGTCGGCGCAGCGCCCCAGCCGGCGTCCGGCCCGGCTTCCGCGCAGTACCAGGGGGCCGGAGCGCCGGCCCCGCAGCGGGGCCGCAGCCGACTGGCCAAGCGTCCCGCCGCCCCCCGCACCGGGGCAGGTGTCCGATGAAGAAGCTGACGAGCAACCGCCGGGTGGCCGCCGCGATCCGGTGCGCGCGGGCGGTACGCGAGTGGGGCCGGGTCATGTGGCCGGGCCGCCGGACCGTCCTGCTGACGGTCGGCATGGTGTTCCTGTTCGTCCTGGGCGGCGCCAACGCGGCATCCGCCGCGGACGGCACCGAGCCGGGCGGGCTGTTGGCGCCGCTCAACGTCATGAGCTCCGAGGGCGCGCCCCTGGACAACTACGACCTCAAGAGCGAGAACGGCGGCGTGACCGACTTCCGGTCGCACGTCTGCAACCTGCTGATGGGGGCTCTGTTCTCGCTGGTCCGCCTGCTGGTGGGCCTGATGTGCGTGATGATCAAGTGGGTCTACCAGTTCCCGATCGTCAGCTCCCTCACCAGCACTGCGGACAAGCTCTCGAGCCGGTACTTCCTCGTGGCCGGCAACGACCTGAACCTGCACGCCCTGTTCCTCGCCGGCGGCTTCGCCATCGGGCTGATCTGGGTCATGCGGGGCAAGTTCGCGAAGGGCTTCGGCGAGATCGCCCTCACCCTGACGCTCAGCGCGGTGGTGGTGCTGCCGGCCTTCACCCCGAAGGCGATCCTCGGGCCGGAGGGCCCGCTGGCTCAGACGCAGTCCGCCGCACGCGAGGCCGCCCAGATGACCTCGAACGTCAACGGCGTCGAACCCGGCTGCACCAGCGACAAGGACAAGGACGACCCGAGCTGCCCGATCCGGATGACCTTGACGAAGACGCTCGTGGTCCAGCCCTACCAGTTGCTCCAGTACGGCGTCATCGCCGATCCGAACAGCGAGAACCCGCGGGTGCGCGAGCTCGCCGACATCCACAAGCGGTACATCCACGGCGAGATCAAGGGCGTCAAGGGTGACGATCAGCCGGGCTGCATCTCCTGGCTGCCGGGCAGCGAACCCATGTGCCAGTCCACCAGCAGCTGGGACGAGCTGAAGAAGGAGCTGCAGAAGCACGGGGACGAAGGGAAGGCGGCCTACAACTACAGCGTCAACTCCAACTGGGACCGCGTTTTCGGCGCACTTCTCGTGCTGGTCGCGACCCTGCTGATCGCCGCGGTCGTCCTGATGATGTGTCTGGTCCACCTCGGCACGCAGTTCGCGGACGTCGGCGCGGCCACCGTCACACCGGTGGCCCTGATGTGGGGCATGCTCCCCGGCGCCAACAGGGCGGTGGTGTGGAAGTGGCTGGGCGTGTTCCTGGCCTCGGTCACCACGGAGTTCGCCGTCTCGGTGATGCTGCCCGCGTTCGGTCTGAGCACCGACGCCGTGCTGACCTCCCAGGAGGGCACGGTCATGGTGCAGCGGATGATGCTCATGGTCGGCCTGGCCCTGGTCGTCCTGGTGTTCCACCGCCGTCTGCTCGCCGCGGCCGGCCAGATCGGCGAGAAGTTCGCCCGCCGGATGCGGTACGCCAGGATCGGCGGCTCTTCCGGCCTCGGCGACGACAGCTCCCGACTGGGCCTGGCCATGTCGCAGGCCATGTCCGGGATGGGTGTCGGCCAGGGCGGCGGCGGCTCCGGCGGCGGTGGCGGGATCGGCGGGGTGGGCATGCTCGGCGCCCAGTCCCCGGCCCACGCCGCGCTGCTGCGCCGCGCCCAGATCCACTCCGGCCTCGCCTCGCTGGCCGACCCGGGTCTCGGCCCGATGAACGCCGCGGGCATGGCGGCCGGTGCGCTCGGCGAGGTGCGCCGCGGGATGGCACACCTGGCCCTTCCGCTGAACATGGCGCACCACGCCGTGGTGGGCAACCCGCTGCCCGACCATGTGATGGCCAAGCGCCGCAAGCCCGTCAACGACGGCAGCGGCCACCTGGTGCTCGACCACGCGACCGGCGAGATCCTGCACGACCCGTCGCGGCCCACCCCGGTCGGGCACCTGCTGCACAACAAGCTGCTGGAGACGCGAGCCGGTCGGCTGGCCATCCGCGGCGGCCAGGCCGTGCGGCTGGGCTACGACCTGAGCGCCGGCCTGCCGGCGACCTGGACGCGGGCCCGGCGCACGGTGGCCAACGGATCGACGGCCGTCCAGGAGCAACTGCGGCACTACAACGAGGAGAGGGCGCAGCACGTTGCCGACTGGCGGGCCGGTGCTCACGACATGGGCACTCCGGTGCGGGAGCCGTACAACGCGGCGTACCACGCCTACCGGACCTGGTCGGACGTCCACGGCCCGGAGGACGTCGTCGCCTCCGCCCGCAACGGGGTGATCGCCGGCCTGATCCATGCGACCACCGTGGTGCCCGGCGGCGACGGGCTGCCCGACCCGGACCGCCCGAGCGTGGTGCGGACCGTCCGACCCGGCGAGGGCAGCTTCGACCCGGAGGACCTGCCCGCTCCGGCCGGGACCGACCTGGGGGGCTCGCCGAGTCCGTGGGAGGACGCGCCTGCCAGCGAGTTCCGTGCCGGATCGGACGCCGACATCGCCGCGGCCCTGGGCCCGGAGGCGTTCCGCGACGGTGCCGAGGTGGCGGGTGACGGGACGGTGTACGACCCGTCCACCGGTGAGGTGCTGTCCGCACCGGCACCCCTGTCTCCGGCGGCCCCTCCGGTTCCGGACGCCGGTGACGCGGCGGCGGAGGTCCGGCGGCGCTTCAGCCGGACGTCCAACACCGCCGACGACATGGTCTGGGACGGCATGGACGACGGCGAGCCCGGCGGGCTGGATCTCCCCGACCTCGGGGGCCTGCTGTGATCCGCATCAGGCGGCCGAAGTGGGTCCGCAAGATCGGCTGCCTGGGCGTGCTGGGCGTGGTCGCGCTCGGTGCGGTCGGCGGGCTCGGGATGCTCGACATGGAGGCCAACCAGGGCTCCGACCCGGTCACCGTCCCGGTGGGGACGGTGGTCGGGGTGCCGCAGCGGATGATGGACGCCTACGTGCGGGCGGTGGCAGCGATGCCCACGCTCTCCCCTTCCTGCAAGGGGCTGGACTGGCAGCTGCTCGCGGCACTGGCGCAGGTCGAGTCCACCCAGGCCGCCGGGCACACCATCGCCGACGACGGCATGATCAGCCCGCCGATCGTCGGGCCGATCCTGGACGGCAGCGGGGCCGGCGGCAACACCACCCCCGTCCGGGACACCGACGGCGGCAAGTGGGACGGCAACTCGACCTACGACGCCGCGGTGGGACCGCTCCAATTCCTCCCGAGCACCTTCGCCGGCTACGCCGACAAGGTGCGCCCGGGCGGCGGCGCCAACCCCAACAACATCGACGACGAAGCCATGGCCGCGGCCTTGTACCTGTGCGGCAACGGCCGGGACCTGACCGACCCCTCCCAGCTGAACGCAGCGATCTACCAGTACAACGCGTCGATGGCCTACGTCGACGAGGTCCTGCACTGGCGGCAGCAGTTCGCCAGCCTGGGCACCTCGACCGGCGGCGGAGGCCCCGTCTCCGAGCGGGTGCAGCGGGTGATCGACGCCGCGCGCAGCCAGACCGGGGTGCCGTACTCCTGGGGCGGCGGCAACGAGCAGGGCAAGAGCACCGGGGTCTGCTGCTCCGAGGGTGGGCAGGACGGTCGGCTGGTCGTGGGCTTCGACTGCAGTGGGCTGATGCTCTACAGCTTTGCGCAGGTCGGGGTGCACCTGCCGCGGGTGGCCGCCGACCAGGCGAACGTCGGCACGCGGATTCCGGCGTCGGCCGGCGTCTCGGCCCTGCAGCCGGGCGACATGGTCTTCTTCGGCAACAGCCGCGGCATCTACCACGTCGGCCTCTATATAGGGGGCGGGCGGATGATCAACGCGCCCAAGCCGGGAGACAGCGTCAAGGAAGCGGCCGTATGGCCTTACGACTACGCGGGCGGGGCCCGTGTCCTCTCCTGAAGGAACAAGGAATTACATGTCCATGTCATCTCGCGTGCTGGTTCCCGCCGCCTGCTCCGCCCTGCTGCTGGCGCTCGCCCTGACCCTCCTCTCCCCCGGCACCGAACCGGCACCGTCCGGCCACCGCACACCGGCCGCCACCGCGACGGCCACCGCCGCCGAGCAGCCGGTGCCCGAGGCCACCCCCGGCGCCGGCCTCCCCCCGGCACCGGCCGCCGCCCCCACCGTCGCGGCGACCGCGTCCTCCCCGACGCCGACCGCGGCGGCGACGGCGAGCGCGATGCCGTCGGGAGCCCCGGCCGCCGCCGACGGCCCCGCCGCGGACCCGGCGATCGAGGCCGCCTTCGTCCGGGACCACCCCGGCAACCTGCCGAGCGCCGACGCCGCCGTCGTCCGCACGCTCGCCCAGGAAGTGTGGACCGCCGAGACCACGGGCGCCGACCGGGCGAAGTGGCCGCAGTACTTCCCGCCCACCCCTGTCCCGCTGCGCCCCTACACCCAGGTCCGCGTGCAGGCCGTCACCGCCCGCACCGACGGCGATCGCGTCCGCGTGGAACTGCTGTGGGCCGGAGCCGACCCCTCCGGCGACTTCCAGGCCAGCCGGCCCGGAGTCCTCTATCTCACCCGCACCGCCACCGGCTGGGAGCCGACCCGATGAGCACCCCGATCCCTCACCCCGCCACCGGCGGCTCGCACGCGCCCGCCGGCCAGGACGGCAGCTTCGGCGCGGCTCTGCTCAACGCGGGCTCCGACGCGCTGGACTGGCTGACCGGCGCCGCCTCCTGGATCGGCGCCAACTCGTTCTGGCTGATCCCGCTGGCCGTCCTGCTCGCCGTCGCGGCGGCCGTCGTCCACCACCGGCTGACCGCCAAGGCCCTGGCCGACCGCACCCGCTACATCCTGACCCCGAGCACCAGGTTCAACCCAACCCCCGAAGAGCTGCACCGCTACGCCACCACCCTGCTGCGGGTCGCGAAGGCCGGCCCGTGGTGGGCGCCCGGGGCCGGCCGGTCCGCCCGGATCCGGCTACGGGCCGACGGCAGCGTGCCGCTGGAGTTCTCGGTGGAGGGCCCCGCCGCCGCCGATCACCTGATGAAGATCACCCAGTACGAGGAGGTGACCGTCACCAAGGCCCCGCTCCCCGAGGACAACGAGCGGGAGCACGTCGTGCGGGCGGAGTTCGTCCTGCGCGGCCACGCCGCCCGGGCGCTGCGCGACGTCCCGATGGACCCGGACCCGCTTCAGGGCCTGGTCGACGCGGTCGCCGACCTCAGCACCGAGGCCGGCGACCTCGCCGAGATCTGCCTGGACATCCAGGCCGTCCCCCGGCTGCGGCTGATGCTCAAGCGCTTCCAGATGGTCAACGAGGCCCGGGAGCAGCGCCGGGAGGAGAACAAGAAGGAGGCGCGGCGGGCGGCGGCGGACGCCGCCGAGCTCGAGGACTCCTGGCGCCACCAGCTCACCCAGCTTCTGGAGCCGGGCCAGCAGAGCGTGCGGCGATCGGCCCCGCCCTCGCCGCGCGGGCGCGGCGTGGACCGTGCGCAGGTGCTGGGCCGGCTTGGCGGCAGTCGCCGCAGCCTGGTGCGGGTGCAGCTGCTGGTGCGCGTCGCCTCGGACAAGGAGGACCGGGCCGAGCTGCGTCTGGCCCGGCTCGCCGCAGCGTTGGATGTTTTCGGGGAGGGCAACGTCTGGAGCGAGGAGGCGAGCGCCTTCGCCAAGTGGCGGATCACCGCGAACAGCCGGGGCCGGCGCAAGCCGTTCGACCAGCGGTGGGCGAACGCCCGGGTGCGCCCGCGGAAGGAGAACTGGGTCGGTATCGGCGAGTTGAACGGCCTGCTCAAGCCGGTCACCGCCCACTGCCGGCTCCCGGTGCTGGCCTCCGAGGTGCCCACCTATGTGCTGGGCAGCGACCTGGTCCCGCACGGCATCCTGCGCTCCCCCGACGGGCGCAGCCGGATCGCGGCAAGCCCGGAGGCGGAGTACCTGTTCTCTGTGGCGGTCGGCCGGGCCGGCTTCGGCAAGACCGAGCAGGCCGAGGTCCGCGCCTTGGCGCTGGCCGCCGCGGGCCGGTCCGTCTTCTTCATCGACCCGCACGGCGACTCCTGGGCGAAGGTTCGCGAGTACCTGGCCCACGACTCGCTGCGCAAGCGGGTGTGCCACCTCGACCTGACTGGCCGGGGCGGGATGTCGGGCCTGGTGCCGACGTGGAATCCGCTGGGGATGGAACACGGGCAGGTCGCCCACGAGGTGGTGCGGGCCTTCGTCGACGGGATGGCTGCGTCGATGGCGTGGGACGACAGCAAGACCCCGCGCGGTCTGACGCTGTTGACGAAGGCGTGCGAGGCGCTGGTGGCGTACAACGCGGCGCTGGTCACGATCAAGGTTCCGAAGAGCAGGGCCACGGACGAGGCGGCCATCAAGGCCCACGCCGAAGCCCTGGCCAAGGCACAGAAGCAGTCCAGGTCCAACGCCCAGGCTCAAGCCACGATCTTCCAGATCCCGACGCTGCTGGAGGACGGCTTCTTCCGCAACTGGATCATCTCCCACCTGCCGGAGCAGCAGGCCCGCTGGTGGAGGACCACGTTCACCACCATCGACCCGTCGGCGTACGGCGTGATCATCAACCCGATCACCCGGCTCGCTGCGCAGCCGGTGAGCCGGGCGTTCCTCGGATCGCCGGTCAGCGGCTACAACGCCCGCAAGGCGATGGACGCCCGCAGGCTCGTGTGGATCTGCCCGGCCGGGACGGGCCCGAGCGACAAGCTGCTGCTGGCGTTGCTGTTCCAGGACCTGTTCCGCGCCGGCCGCTCCCGGGAGAACCTCGCGGAGGACAAGCGCCGCCCGGTGCACATCTTCGCGGACGAGCTGATCAGTCTCGACAAGGCGGTCGGCGGCGTGCTGGCCGACATCGCTGAGCAGCTGCGGAAGTTCGGCGTCCGGCTGCACGTCATGACCCAGCTGCTCCAGCGCGTCGGGCAGACGACCCGGGACAGCCTGCTGCAGAACGCCTCGGCGATCAGCTCGACGGCCGGCTCGCAGGGGGCGATCCGGATCGTGGCCGACGAGTGGCACGGCAAGGTCGACCCGATCCTGATGGCCGAGCTGCCCCGGTACCACTACTACGCCACGATGATGGTCGACGGTCAGCAGGTCGGACCGCTTCGCTTGGAGGGGATGCAGGTCAAGCGCGTCTTCAAGGACCTGCTGGCGCGCGAGCACGTCACCGAGCTCGCCGGGTCGGCCGCCCGGGCCGCGGGTGGGCGCACCCGCACGGTGCTGCTGCGCCGCGCCGGCTACCACCAGGGCGTCGTCGCGTACTTCGCGCAGCACAGCAAGATGCCGACGGGGGACGCGCTCAAGGCGATCCAGAAGGCCGCGACCGCGAAAACACCGCCCGAGGACAAGAAGCCCGAGGACAAGAAGGGCGCCGAGCAGCCCGCCACCGGGGTCGACCTGCGCAAGACCGGCCAGACGCCCGCCGCTGCGCCGGGGCAGTCCGCGCAGCCGACGCCCCACTCGTCCTCCGCTCCCCGTACGGAGCCCGATCCCGGTCCGGACCCGGGCGAGGGCACACCGGGAACGCACTCGTCCCGGTTGGGCTAGACCGCTGCGGTGTCTGCCACGGGCTCCGCAGCCCTCCCGGAATTGCGACACAGGAAGGATCTTGATCATGGCTGATTCCCTCGCCGGCGCCCCACTTCAGCAGGCCAGACTGGACGGGCTGCCGCTCGGGCCGGACTTCACCTGGTGGCCTGGCCAGCAAGCCGGAGGTTGCGGCGGCTGCGGTCACGTCCAGCACGGGCTGAGCACCGAGGAGGAGGCCCGCGACTATCAGGACGGCCACCTTGACGTGTGCGTTCCCACGTTGGCAGGCCGGGAGTTGTGGAACCGGGCAGTGCTGACGCTCTCGGTGCCGACCTGACCCGGCACTTATCTCCTTCCCCGCCTCCTGCTCCGGTGGACAGCCGGAGCGGAGGCGGGGAAGCCGCCGACCAGGCGGTGCAATGACTGGAGCACTGTGGGTGGGGTGCGCCATCATGGCAGCAGGCCCAGGTGTCACTGCACTGCCCTTCGAACAGCTACGGGCCGCAAGTAGAAGGATGATCATGAATTCCTCTGTGCCCGCTTCTCCCTCGAAGCAGGGGCTGCTGCCCAACCAGCTTCCCGAGGCGCACCTTGGGCTGCTTTCGCTCTGCGCCCTCCGTCTCGGCGACAAGTCGGTGGACTGGAGCCTGCTCGCCCGCGGCGCCGAGAGCCCCGAGGGCCTCTGGACGATGTTCGAGGGCAACCTGCGTGAGCAGTCCGAGGTGGCGCACAAGAGCCTCCCCCTGCTGCGGGCCGCGCTCGCCCATCTGCCCGAGGCCCGTGAGCGCGTCGCCGCCGAGCTGGAGAGCGCGGCGGCGGCCGGCGCGCGGATCGTCACCGTGCTGGACGATGCCTACCCCGCCAATCTGCGCGCCGTCCCCGACCGGCCGCCGTTCCTCTTCTACCTGGGCGAACTGGCCGACGCGGACCACCGCTCGGTCGCCGTCGTCGGTACCCGCGGCGCCACCGAGGACGGCCTGAGCCGGGCGAAGCGGATGTCGAAAGAGCTGGTAGCCGCCGACGTTGCCGTGTTCTCCGGCCTGGCACTCGGGATCGACACCGCCGCGCACACCGCCGCGTTGGACGCGGGTGGCCGGACAGTCGCCGTGCTCGGCCACGGCATCGCCTCGAAGGTCTACCCGGCGGCCAACGAGACACTGGCCAAGCGGATCGTCCACTCCGGTGGCGCGGTGTTCTCGCAGTTCTGGCCCCAGTCCCGGCCGGCGACGTGGACCTTCCCCAGGCGCAACGTGGTCACCTCCGGCAGTGCCTTGGGCAGCATCGTGATCGAGGCATCCCGGACCTCCGGCGCGAAGATGCAGGCCCGGATCGCCTCCGAGCACGGCAAGCACGTCTTCCTCCTGCGCTCGCTGGTCGCGCAGGAGACCTGGGCCGCCAAGATGGTGGCCGACGGCCGGGCCGTCGAGGTCTCCACGGTGGACGACGTCCTCGGACGGCTCGGCTCGGCTCCCGTCCAGCAGGTGGAACCCGAGGAGCCGTTCGAGCAGCTCACCATCGGCGACCTGTAGCCGAGGCGCTTTCGCCGGTGGCCGACTCGCCCCTCTCCGAGGAGCGGGCCGGCTCCGGTCTCACGTCATCGGCCCGCTGCCTTGCGTCGCGCTTCGATGCGGGCGACGGCCTCAAGGCGCTGGGTCTCGCCGAAGGTCGCGAGCACGGGCTCCCAGATGATCCCGGCGACGGCGCAGAGCTCGCCGATCAGCGTCTCGACCTCGCGGCTGTTGTACCACCGAACTGCAGGCTTGCCGTCAAGAGACACCCACCACAGGGGCATGGACTGCTCCACGTGGTAATCGGCCCTCCACGTGAGGAGGCCAAGCCCTGCCAGCTTGTCGAGGAAGTCCATGATGTGCTGCTGCCGGCCGTTCCTTCGCTTGAGCATCGGCGTCACGGTGCCGGTGGGAACCGGCCGTGGGACCTTGGACGCCGCGACGAGCCCGTCCAGGAGTTCGTTCTCTGCCGGGGTGAGCGCGGTGGTGGCCGCAGCCAGGTCGATCTCGGGCAAGCCGGTGTCCCCGGCCACGGCGCGGCGCATCGTCTCGGCTACGAGGTCGACCGGACCGGTGCCGAAGGGCACCTGGCGCTGGTCGACGGTGAAGTCGGCCGGGGTCAGGCTGGTGTTCGGGGTGAACGGGTCGATCTCGACACCGGGCCGGGGGGAGAAGAAGGTGTACGGCTTGCGGTACTTGCCGATGGTCACGCCGATGACCTGGGTGGCGCCCGCCTCCGTGAGCAGACTCCTCGCCCAGTCCAGACTCATGCCCTCGGTGGTGAAGTCGTCGAAGACGACGACGGTCTTCCCCCTCGCCAGCGTGTTCCGGTGCGCGGGGTTGAGGTGGACGGTGTTCGCCTGGGTCGCGATGGTGACCTCGCCGTGGCGGTTCTGGGCGCGGGCCCGGCTGGTGTCGGTGGCCTGGGTGGCCCGGACGAGCAGGTCGTCCTTGTAGGACGCGCCCGTCATGACCTTGGCGACCTTGATGAAGTCCGCGAGCTGGTGGTTCACCGCTCCCGGCGTACTGCTCGGGTACACGCAGAACCAGGCGCGGGCCGGCAGCAGCCCTTCCAGGTAGGCGGCGCAGAGCACGTGCAGCATCAGAATGTCGCGGGCGCTCCTGTTGCCGGCCGTCACGTCGATGTCGTACGTGAAGACGTGCTGCAGGGTGAAGGAGCTCGGGTTGGTGCCGTCGAAGCGCACCTCCGGCGGGAAGAGCGAGCGCACCTTGTAGTTCCGCGCTTCGTCGTCCATGGCGAAGAGCCACTGAGGTTCGTGGAGCAGGTGCCGGTCCAGAATCCAGTAGAGGTGGGCCGGGTCCTGTGCCGTCAGGGCGACCTGCCTGAGGGTTCCGGTGGCCCAGAGGGCGCGGATGAACACGACGCCGGCGTTGACGCCGGTCCGCCAGTCGAGATCGGTCGCACCGACCAGGGCGAGCTGGGTGACGGGGAGGCCGAGCCGCTCAGCGACCTCGGTGATCCACAGGTCGCTGCCCCGGTTCTTCTGGCCCGGGATGTCGCCCTTGGAAAGGTGCAGGGTCGGCTCGGGCAGTCCGGCCAGGGCACACTGCCGCGCATCGAACGGGTCGGTCGTCAGGAGGACCCAGCCAATGCCGCGCTTGTCGAGGAGGTGCAGCACCTGCGCCATGCCGGGATGGGGGGACATGGTTCCGGTCTGGAAGACCGCCTTGCGGTCGAAGACCACTGCCCGTACTGAATTCGCCATGGCACCCGCCCGCCCTGCCCCACCGTGGTGGGGCGCTTCGTCCCGCTTGGTACTCACATGATCTCGCACGGCGCGGACAGCCGGGGCGCAGTTCGGGATGCCGGGACGGGGCCGACCGACAAGCTGCTGCTCGCCCTGCTGTTCCAGGATCTGTTCCGGGCCGGCCGCTCCCGGGAGAACCTCCAGGGACAGCTTGCTGCAGAGCGCCTCGGCGACGGGCCGGCAGCGGTTGGAGCAGGCCGCCGCCGTGCTCGGCTCCGCGCCGCTCTGGACCCGGCATCGCCGGTGGCCGGCCCGCGCCGCAGGAGCGCGGGCCGGCCACCGGAATCCGGATCGTGGCCCGGCCCGGACTGACATTTCGCGTGCGGATCTTCCGGGGGCGGGCTGGCCTGCGGGCCTTTGTCCGGGAGGGCCGGGAAGGGGCCGGGACCCTTTGTCTTGACGCTGACAAGAAACAGCTTGATTGCAAAGGGATTGCAAATAGTGTCCGACTTATACACATTTGCACCTTATGCCATCGCCTATGCCAGTGACATGGACGACCTTGGCCAAAACTGGGTGTAATCCTGGCCAGAAGTTTCGTATGGTGACCCGGACGTACTCGTGTGACGCATGTTGCCATCACATGCTGATCGCATATACGAACAATTCGGACATAGAACTGATCGGGGATGTCTCCGGCCTCGGGTAACCGAAGCCGTTCTTGCCTGGTTAAGGCATGGAGGGGTCGGCCGCACCACTGCGGCCGATCGACGAATCCCAGGGGGCGGTCGCTGCACCACCGTCGATATCCCCGACGGGGGGCCGTGCTCCAGGGAATGTAATTGGACCGGCACATAAGCGGCTTGGGGTAGAAGCATGCCAAAAACGGGGACCAACAACGGCAGGCAGGAATCGGGCCAGGGCCCGACCGCACCCGCGCAGAGGACGGCCGCCGGAACCGCCGCACCGACCTCCCCGGCCAGCCGGATCCCCGCGCCGGTGCGCGAGCGCCGCCCGGGCGTCGCCGCGTTCGCCGTGCTCGTCATCGCCGGCTGCGCCCTCGGCTCCGCCTACCTCTACCAGCAGGCCGGGGAGAAGGTCAGCGCGGTCGAGGTCAGCACCCGGGTCGCCCCCGGCCAGCACATCCCCCAGGACGCGATCTCCGAGGTCCGCATCTCCAAGGACTCCGGCCTCAAGTACGTCCCGTGGGAGCAGCGCACCTTGCTCACCTCGAAGTACTTCACGGCCTCCGACGTGCCCGCCGGCACCCTGCTGGTCGGCTCGATGCTCACCGACGCCACCGGCGTCGCCGGGGACCAGGCCATCGTCGGACTGTCCCTCAAGCCCGGCCAGTACCCGCAGGACCTGAAGGAGGGCGACCGGGTCCGGGTGATGTGGGTCGGCCGCGACGCCAAGGCCCCCGCCGCGGGCAGCACCCCGGCCTCCGGGGCACCCGCCGGCACGGCCGGCGCCGTCGAGCTGGCCCCCTCCGCCACCGTGCGCCAGATCTTCCGCCCCGCCAACGGCTCGGTAGCCTCCACGTACTCCCTGTCCATCGTCGTCCCGGCCGCCAAGGCGGGCGACATCACCCAGGCGTCCTCCTCCGGCGACGTCGCCCTGGTGCTGCTCCCCGCCAGCGGCCAGTAGAGGAGAAGACCATGGCCTTGATCGTCGTCTGCTCCGCGAAGGGCTCCCCCGGAGCCTCCACCACCGCGCTCGCCCTGGCCGCCGAGTGGCCCCGGCAGTCGCTGCTCGCCGAACTCGACCCGCTGGGCGGGGACCTGGTGTACCGCCAGGGCGCCGAGGACGGGTCGGTGCTCGACCCGAACCGGGGCATGAACTCCCTCGCCCTGGCCGGCCGCGGCGGAATCACCCCCGAGCTGGTGCACGAGCACAGCCAGCGGCTCCCCGGTGGGCTGGACGTCCTGGTCGGACTCACCCGGCCCGAGCAGACCAACGGCTGGAGCGGCCGGTGGACCGCACTCGGACGCGCCCTGGCAGCCCCCGGCACCACGGACGTGATCGCAGACATCGGCCGGGCCCACCCCGGATCCCCCGTCAACGAGCTGCTCCCGTACGCCTCGCTGGTCCTGGTCGTCTCGCGGACGACCGCCGAGGACCTGGCCCACCTGCGTTCCCGGGTGGCCTCCCTGCACAACGTGCTCTCTCCGGCCGGGCGCAGCGGCGCTCCGGTGGGCGTTCTGCTGATCGCCCCGGCCCGCCAGCAGGCGGCTGCGGCCCGGGACGCCGCCCAGGTGCTGGCCGCCGGTCAGGTTCCCGCGCAGGTCGCGGGCGTCATCGCCTTCGATCCGAAGGCCGCCGAGCAGCTCGCCGGGCGGCGCCGTGGCCGTATCCACCGCACCCAGCTGGTGGCTTCCGTCCGGCAGACCATCGGCAGTCTCGGCACGCAGTTCGGCCTCGGCCGGGTGCCGGAGCAGGCCGTGACGGAGAACGAGAGTGCTGAGGGGGTTCTGCAGTGACGACCATCGACTACACCCTGGTGAAGTCCCTGCGGGTCCAGGCCGGCGACGCGATGAGCGAGCGGAGCCGGCGGGCCGAGGAGGACGGCGAGCCGCTCAGCACGGCGGATCTGCGCGTCGCCGCGCGGGAGGTCATCGCCAACCTCGTGCAGGAGCACAACCAGCGCCTGTACCTCGCGGGCGAGCCCTTGCCCAGCAACGAGGAGGACGAGGCCGTCGTCAACGCGGTGCACGCCGCGATGTACGGCGTCGGACGGCTGCAGCCGTGGTTGGAGAACCCGGACGTCGAGAACATCGACATCAACGGCTGCGACCGGGTCTTCGTCGGCTGGGCCAACGGCAAGCGCGAGCAGGTCGACCCGATCGCCGACTCGGACGCCGAGCTGGTCGAGGACGTGCGCACCCTGGCCGCGTTCTCCGGCCTCTCCAGCCGCCCGCTGGACGACCTGAACTGCGAGCTCGATCTGAAGCTGCCCGACGGCAGCCGCCTGTCGGCCATCATCTCCGTCTCGAACCGGCCGGCCATCTCGATCCGGCGGGCCCGGCTCAGCCGGGTGACCCTCGCCGACCTGGAGGCGAACGGCACGCTGACCCCGCAGCTGGCGCGGTTCCTGGGCGCGGCGGTCCGTGCCCGGAAGAACATCATGATCGCGGGCGCCACCAACGCCGGCAAGACCACCCTGTTGCGCGCCATGGCCAACGAGATCCCGTTCGACGAGCGGCTGGTGACGGTCGAGCGGGCGCTGGAGCTGGGCCTGCACGACTTCGAGGACCTGCACCCCGACGTAGTGGCCTTGGAGGAGCGGCTCCCCAACTCCGAGGGCGTGGGGAGGGTGAGCATGGCCGACCTGGTGCGGCGCAGCCTGCGCATGAACCCCAGCCGGGTCATCGTCGGCGAGGTGCTCGGCGACGAGATCGTCAGCATGCTGAACGCGATGTCGCAGGGCAACGACGGCTCGCTGAGCACCATCCACGCGAACAGCAGCCTGGACGTCTTCGAGAAGATCAGCACGTACGCCGTACAGGCCGCCGAGCGGCTCAGCGCCGAGGCGTCCCAGCGGCTCATCGCGGGCGCAATCGAGTTCGTCGTCTTCATCAAGCGGGTCCGCGACCCGTTGACCAACGACATGCAGCGCCGGGTGATCTCGGTGCGCGAGGTCAACGGCAACGACGGCGGAGTGCTGAGCAGCGAGATCTTCGAGTTCCGCAGCGGCCAGGTCCAAGAGGGCGCGGTCATCTCCGACCGGCGCCTGGAGGAGCTGATGGAGCACGGCTACGACCCCAACGGCGCGTTCGCGGGGTGGACGGCGTGAGCGACGTCCTCAGCCCCTTCATGATGCTGGCGCTGCTGGCTGGCCTCGGCGTCGGCGGCGGCATCGCCCTGCTGGTCGCCGCGATCGTCGGCTGGCCGCGCAAGGCGGGGAGCGGGCAGAGCACTGGGCAGCAGCTGGCCGGCTTCCTGCGGCGGCGCGGCGCTGCGGCCGTCCTGGTCGGCCTGGTGGTGCTCGTGCTGCTGCGGTGGCCGGTGGCCGCGATCGCCGCGGGTCTGCTGGTGATGTTCTGGTCGCAGCTGTTCGGCGGCCTGAAGGGCGAGAAGGCCGCGCTGGCTAAGGTCGAGGCGCTGGCGACGTGGACGGAGTCGCTGCGCGACACGGTCGCCGGGTCGGCCGGTCTGGAGCAGGCGATCGCTGTGTCCGCCCGCAACGCGGCGGACGTCCTGAAGCCGCACCTCGACCGGCTCGACTTCCGGGTGCGTACCCGGATGCCGCTGCCCGACGCCCTGGACCTGCTCGCCGACGACATCAACGACGGCGGCGCGGACGAGGTGATCGCGGCGCTGAAGCAGAGTGCCAGCCTGCGCGGCGCGGGTCTGAAGCAGGTGCTCACCGATCTGGCCCACAAGGCGCGCTCCGACGTGGGCATGCGCCGGCGCATCATGACCAGCCGCTCTCCCACCCGGCGCAGCGTCCAGATCGTCACCGCGGTCATCGTGGCGATCGTGACGGGCCTGCGCGTCTTCAACCCGTCCTACACGCAGCCGTACGCCTCCGTGCAGGGGCAGTTGGTTCTGGCGGTCGTGTTCTTCTTCTTCGCCGGCAGCCTGGCCTGGCTGCGCCGGCTCGCAAAGGTCCCGGAGCCGGCACGGTTCCTCGTCCGGGTCCGGGCAGGTGGGGTGAGATGACGCTGGCTCTGATCGTGGGCGCCGGGATCGGCGCCGGACTGTTCCTCCTGGCCCGGGCGCTGTTCCCGAGCCGGCCCGGGCCTGCCGCCACGGTGGCCCGGGTGGACGCGCGTTCGCGCATGTCGCTGGCCGCGGCCGGGGTGATCCCGGCGAGCGAGGTCGGTGGCCAGGACCGCGGTGAGCGCGCCCGGGAGCTGCGGGGGCGTCTGGGTGTGCGGGTGGCGGCGTTCTACGCCAAGCAGGGCTGGGAGATGCGGTCGGTGCGCGCCGACCTGTCGATCTTGGAGCGACCACTCGACAACTATTTGGCGCAGAAGGTGCTGCTCGGCCTGGTCGGGCTGTTCTTCGGGCCGATGGTGTTCGCGGGGCTCTGGTTCGCGGGCTTCACCAGCAGCCCGCTGATGCCGCTGTGGCTGGCGCTGGTGTTCGCCGCCCTGTTCTTCGTCCTGCCCGACCTCGAGGTCAAGCGGGACGCGAAGGAGAGGCGGGCGGAGTTCCTGCACACCCTGGCGCAGTTCCTGGGCCTGGTGGGCAACAGCCTGGCGGGCGGGCGGGGCCTGCCCGAGGCTCTGCGAGCGGCGACCGAGCTGACCGACACCTGGCAGATGGTGCGGCTGCGCCGCTGCCTGGCCGACGCCCGCCGCAAGGGCATCTCGCAGGCCGCCGCTCTGGAGCAGTTGGGCGAGGAGATCGGCGTCACCGATCTGCGGGAGATCGGGTCGGCGATCTCGCTGTCCGCCGACGACGGGGCCCGCATCCGGGAGTCGCTGATGGCTCGGGCCTCGACGCTGCGCGAGCGGGAGCTCGCCGAGACCGAGGGCCAGGCCGGCGCGCAGTCCCAGATGATGCTCGTCGCCCAGATCGGTCTGCTGTGCGGCCTGCTCATCTTCCTGATCTACCCCGCCATCACCGCGGTCACCAACATGTGACCGCTCCGCCGGCGGAGCCGGGCGAGGCCGCCTCGCTCCGCCGGCCACCACCAGACTTCCGGTTCGCCACCGGGGCCGCCGGCCCCACCGACGTCCCGGCCCACCTGTCCCAGCCCCACCGCCCGCACTCCGGGGCGGGGGAGATCCGTAGAACGAGGGGAATCCGCACCATGAACCACATCATCAAGTCCCACCCGGCCGTCGAGTTCCTGGCCGTCTTCTTCCAGGGTCGCCTGGAGAGGGCCCGCGCCGAGGGCGAGGACGGCGGCTTCAGCGCGGTCGAGTGGGTGATCGGCATCGCCGTCATCATCGCCATCCTGGTGGCCACCGCGCTCGTCATCAGCGGTGCCATCAGCACCAAGGCCGGTGACGTGGGCAAGTGCATCACCGGCGCGAACAGCACCAACAACGGCGGCTGCAGCTAACCGGCACGACCACGAGGAGGAAGAGGGGGACGGACATGATGCAGCAGCTCCGGCGGCGCCTGACGGCGCGTCGGGACGGCGGCCGGGACGGTGGCATGAGCTCGATCGAGTTCGTGATCACCACCCCGATCCTGTTCGCCCTCCTCTTCTTGCTCGTGCAGTTCGCCCTGTACTTCTTCGGCGACCAGGTCGTCCAGGCTGCCGCGCAGGCCGGCGCCCGCAAGGCGCGGGCCACCGCCGACGCCGATCCGGGCGGGTGGCGGGGGCAGGCCCGGGACACCGCCGTCAACCGGATCAACAGCCTCGGCCCGGCCCTGGCCGGCGGCGCGGTCATCAGCACCGACCAGACCGGGCCGGACACGGTGCGCGTCACCGTGCAGGCCCAGGTCAAGACGGTGATCCCGTGGCTCCACCTGACCACCACGGCCGTCAGCGAAGGCCCGATCGAGAGGTTCGTCCCCGATGGCGGCTGACACCTGGCGCTCACGCCTGCGGGGCGACGAGGGGGCCTCCACGGTCGAGCTCGTCATCATCGCCCCGATCCTGCTGTTCATGTCCCTGCTGCTGGTCGGCTTCGGACTGATCGTCCGCGCCCACGGGAGCCTGGACGGCGCCGCCCGCGACGCCGCCCGCGCCGGCGCCCTGCAGCGCGACTACAACTCCGCGGTGCGGGAGGCCGAGCGGGCCGCCCGCGCGGACGCGACCAGCGTCTGCGTCGGCGGGAACGTGAACGTCCAGCCGTCGGGCGACTGGCGGGCCGGCGGCCTGTTCACCGTCGTCGTGTCGTGCGACGTGCGCGGGCTGGCGTCCATGGGCCTGAACGTCACCACCCACGTCAGCTCCACCTCCACCTCTCCGCTCGACACCTACCGGCGGACCAGCTGATGACGACCTTTCTCCTCGCACGTCTGCGAGCCCGCCCTGCTGACGAGGGATCGGCCGCCCTCTACCTGATCTTCGGGGCGATCTTGTTCCTGCTCCTGGCCGGCTTCGTGGTGGACGGCGGCCAGGCGATCCACCAGCGCGACCGTGCTGCGGACATCGCGGAACAGTCCGCCCGGTACGCCGCCAACCACGTCAGCCGGGACGCGCTGCGCGCCGACGGCACCGTCAGCGTCGACCCGAACCCGGCCTGCACCGGCTACGTGCAGGAGTTCGCCGCCCGCTCCGGCCCCGGCGTCGAAGCCCACTGTGTCTCGGCCGGCGGCAACACCGTCCAGGTCGAGGTGACCCTCGTCTACCGCCCGGTCCTGCTGCGCCTGACGGGACGCGACTCGCTGACCGTCCACGGGTTCGCCACCGCCCAGGCCGTACAGGAACAATGATCCCGACTCAAGGGGATGGGAGAGAGACCTTCATGACCAGCACCAGCAACCGCAGCAACTTCGCCTTCGGCACCCTCGTCCGTTCCGGGGCGGCCGTCGCGCTGCTCGCGGCGGCGGCCGTCGGCTGCGGCAGCAGCCCGAAGAGCCCGGCCTCCGACATCAGCGGCGCCCAGAGCGGGGCGCCGTCGACCTCGGCATCGCCGTCGCCGAGCGCGAGCGCGGCGCAGCCCGCCGGCGCCCCGGTGGTCACCTTGCCCGCGGACCTGACGGTCGACGTCGCCTTCCCGGCCTCCGGCGACCAGGCGAAGGACGCCGTCGCGCAGGGGATGACGTACGCGCTGCGCGCCTACAACGCGGCGTTCGCGGCCGGCGACGGCCAGGCCCCGGCGTTCCAGTACGCCTGGGACGGCATGGCGCGCCCGTACATGGCCAACATCATCCAGCAGCTCGCCAGCCGCGGGCAGACCATCACCGGCGCCACCCGGTACTACGCGCCGACGATCACCGTCCAGGACGCCACCCACGCCGCGTTCACCTACTGCGAAGACCAGAGCAAGGGCTACCCGAAGGACAGGGCCACGGGCAAGGTGTTGCCCTCGACGCCGAGCATCAAGGACTACACGGAGTGGAACACCGGGCTGGAGCTGTCCGCGAAGGGCGTGTGGCGGGTGACGCAGGCGGTCGGCGAGAAGGGATCGCAGCGGTGCCAGAACGCATGAGCCGCGGTGCCCGGGGGGTACGCGCGTCCGCCGCCGTGGTGCTTGCGGGCGCGCTCGTCGCCGTGGCCACTCCCGCGCGGGCGGACTTCGGCGGCGACCCGGGCGGCGGCACTCCCAACCTGTGGAGCATCGAATCGCACGTCACCCTCACGGTGACGGACCCGGGTTCGGGGGCCAAGAACCTGCTGTCCGTCGGCGGGAGCTGGGTGCCGCCGGCATGCTGGTACGAGCCGACCTACACCCCCGAGCAGTTCGACGCCGCCTTCCAGGCGGTGCTGGCCGGCATGGCGGGGACCTCCGGCGGCGCGGACGCCCTCAAGCAGTACGAGGCGTTGAAGGCCGACGGGGACTTCCACAAGGGTGTGCCCGGCGCGTGGTGGGGCATGGTCAAGACCAAGAAGTCCTGGGACCTCCCGGTGACCGACAGCTGCACCCAGAGCCCCGGCATCCAGTGGGTGCCCGCCGGCAGTGCTCCGGCGGGCAGGCTCGCGGTCACGCCGCAGATGCTCTCCAAGATCGCATACGCGGCCACCAAGCTGCCCGCGCCGCAGGTCAAGCTCAGCCCGGCCGCCGATCGACAGACCGTCAATCTGCCGACCTACGTGTCCTTCAGCCAGCCGCTGCAGCCGGTCTCGGTGACCGCCTCGCTCGACTACCTGGGCTTCTCCATCGCGGCGTCCACGCTGGCGGTGCCGGTGGCGCTGCGGGTCGACGCCGGCACCGACGACGCCTCGCCGCGCAGTTGCACCTACAACTTCGTGGCCTCCGGCGGCGGCTACCAGGTCGACTCCTCCACCAGCGACTGCAACATCACCTACGACCGGTCCTCGCGCGGCGGCAGCTACCCGCTGACCGGCCAGGTGACGTGGAAGGTCACCTGGACGCCGTCGAAGGACCCGCACGCAGCGCCGGCGAACCCCCTGCCGAACGGCTTGACCGACGGCACCCCGCAGAATGTCACGGTCAGAGAGATCCAGACCGTCGTCACCGGCTGAGGTGCGGCGCGAGGAGAAAGATCATTTAAGGAGCGGCCGATGGTGACGACGAAGAAGAGGCCGGCGGGCCCGGGGCGCTCACGGACCTTCGGGGACGTGGTGCTCGCGGTGCTGGCCGGCGTCGCCCTGGTCGCCCTCCTCGGCGCGATCCCGTACGGCCTGGTCCGCTTCATCGGCAACCCGCTGCCGGACCACGTGCCGTCGCTGGACACGCTCACCCAGAGCATCGGCACCTCCTCGCTGCTGAGCATCCTGGCGGTGGTGGTGTGGCTGGCCTGGGCGCAGTTCGCGCTGTGCGTCGCCGTCGAGCTGAAGGCGGCGCTGTCCGGGATGAGTCTGGCGGTGCCGATCCCGGCCGCCGGTCCCTCGCAGGCCCTGGCCCGCTCGCTGGTGGCCACCATGCTGCTGGTCAGCGCCGGTGCGCTGACCGTCGGTCAGGCGTCGGCCGCATCCGCCGCCGTCCCCGAGCGGGCTCCGGTGGCCAGCGTGTCCGTCCTCGCCGCGGCGCAGCCCGCCACGGCGCAGCCAGCCGTCGTGGCTCTGGCCACCGATGCCGTCCCGGCGGCGTCGAGCTCGGCGGGGGCGAAGGTGTACGTGGTGAAGGCGTCGACGCCCACGCACACCGACACCCTGTGGGGGATCTCGGAGCGCTACCTGGGCTCGGGCCAGCGGTGGGCCGAGATCGTCGAGCTCAACAAGGGCCACGTGCAGGACGACGGACGGAAGATCACCGCCGACGGCCTGATCCGGCCCGGGTGGCGCCTGGTGATGCCGGCGGACGCCTCCGGGCCCGACCTGGTCACCACCGGCACCGGCACTGCGGCGGCCGGCGGCGAGCACACCGTGACGGTCCACCGCGGAGACACCCTGTCGGGCATCGCCGAGCGGGAGCTGGGCGACGGGGACAAGTACCCCGAACTGCTGGAGGCCAGCCGCGACCTGGTCCAGCCGGACGGCGGCCACCTCACCGATCCGAACGAGCTGTTCCCCGGCCAGCGCATCGTCATCCCCGGCCCTGCCGCGGCGGCCCCGGCCCCCGCGCCCGCCCCGGTTCAGCAGCCGCCCGCCTCCCCCGCACCGGTCGCTCCGGCCGCTCCCGCGCCGAAGGTCGAACCGTCCGCCCCGGCCACGGCGCAGCTCCCGGCCCCGGCCGCCAGCCCGAGCGCCACGCCGAGCACCCCCGCCCCGGCCACCGAGAGCCCGGCCACCCAGGCTCCGGCCCCGGCCGAAACCACCCCGGCCCCCACCACGGCCGACACCGCGCAGGCCGAGCACACCGAGCAGGCCGTCTCCGTCCAGCAGATCCTGGGGATCGGCGCGGGCCTGGGCGCCGCGCTGCTCGGTGCCATCGCCGCCCGCCGCCTCTGGCAGCACCGCAGGCGCCGGCCCGGCCAGACGATCGCCGTGCCGGAGGAGACCGCCCCGCTGGAGATGCTGCTCGGCCACACCGCCGAGCCGGCCTCCGTCGCGCTCCTGGACCTGGCGCTGCGCACGCTGGCCGAGCGCGCCCCGGACGAGCTCCCC
The DNA here is from genome assembly GCF_040296285.1 of Kitasatospora sp. NPDC002227. NCBI lineage: Bacteria > Bacillati > Actinomycetota > Actinomycetes > Kitasatosporales > Streptomycetaceae > Kitasatospora > Kitasatospora sp. NPDC002227. The sequence continues at coordinate 107,490 of NZ_JBEOWY010000013.1, read as the reverse complement.
GCCCTGCGGGCCGCCCGGGTGACCGAGGACTCCCTCCACCTCCTGGTGGACGACAGCGACCTGGAGCCCGTCAGCCCGTTCACCGCCGGCTCCGGCGGCTGGTGGGTGCTGGACGAGCGGGCCGACCTCCTGGACGAGCAGCACGCCGCCCGCGTCCCGGCCCCCTACCCGGGCCTGCTGAGCCTGGGACGCGACGAGGACGGCGTCCAGCTGCTCGCCAACATGCCCTTCCACCAGGTCGTCCTGCTGGACGGCGCTGCGGAGCAGGTCCGCGAGGTCGCCCGCGCGATGGCGCTGGACGCCGCGACGTGCCCGTGGGCGGACCATGTGGACGTCCTGACCGCGGGGTTCGGGCAGGACCTGGGCCCGCACCTGCCCAAGGGCCGCGTGCGGTTCCTGCCGTCCGCGAAGGACGGCATCGTCGACCTGGCGGGCGTGCTGGCCGAGGCGATCCAGGCCGAGCAGGCCGACGAGCCCGGCCCGCTGCCGTGGCTGATGGTCAGCACCAGCGACCCGGGCGAGCAGACCTGGGAGCTGGCCGACCTCCTCAGCAAGGCCCGCGGCCAGCAGGTCGCGGTGATCCTGCCGGCCAGCTGCGCCGAGTACTTCCCCGAGGCGGAGGTGCTGGACGCCGCCGAGCTGGCCGCCCAGTCGTGCGAGCTGGTCGACGGAGAGGTCGTCCTGCAGCGCGTCACCGAGGAGGCCCACCGGCAGCTGGTGGCCACCTTCGAGAAGGCCGCCGAGCCCGCACGCCCGGCGGTGGGTCCGTGGGAGTTCGTGCCGGACCCGGACGCGGTTCCGCCCCGCTTCGGCCCCGCGTCCGTCCCCTCCCCCGTCACCTTCACCACCGCGCCGGTGGCCGGCTATGCCGCCTTGAGCGGCAACACCGCGACTGACGACGCCGAGGACGAGGACGGAGTGGGCGAGGAGCCCGTCGACGAGTTCGACGATCTGGAGGAGCCGGACGACGAGTACGAGGACGGCTACGAGCCTGCCGACGACGCCGTCGCGGAGACCGCCGAAACGCCGGTGGCCCTGACCAAGCCCGCCCGGCAGGCCCCCCGGCCGCCGGTCATGGCCGGTCCCGGCATCCCGCAGATCCAGGTCCTCGGACCGGTCCGCATCGACAACACCGGCCGGCCCGACAGCAGCCACGCCGCCCAGATCGCTGCTCTGGGCGCCTACCTCTACTTCAAGCCGGGCCGCGACTACGGCTCGATCGCCAACGCCATGGACCCCGAGTCGCCGTGGGAGCCGCAGACCGTCCTGTCGCGCATCTCCCAGCTGCGCGGCACCCTGGGCACCGCCCCCTCCGGAGCGGCGTACCTGCCCCGCAAGTCCGGTGACACCTACCGGATGTCGGACGAGGTCTCCTGCGACTGGACCGTCTTCGAGTACCTCGCCGAACGCGGCCTGCCGCAGGGCGTCGCGGGCCTCGCCGACCTCGAGCAGGCGTTGGACCTGGTCCGCGGCCGGCCGTTCGGCGGGGACGGCGAGCACGGCTGGGCCGTGCCGCTCGCGCAGGAGATGATCGCCAAGATCCACGACACCGCGCACACCGTGGCGTGCCTGCGACTGCGGGACGAGTGCCTCGACCTGGACGCGGCACGGCGCGCCATCGCGGCGGGCATCGAGGTCCAGGACCACGAGCAACTGTTCCGGGACTGGATGCGGGTGGAGCACGCCGCGGGCAACCGCCAGGGCCTGTTCACCGTGATCGACGCCGCGAAGGTCGCCGCCCAGCACCAGGACGCCCCGCTGGACCAGGAGACCCAGCGTCTGATCAAGACCCTGCTCGAGGGGCAGCGCGTATGACCGCCCCGGCGGCGGTGCTCGCCCTCGCCATCGGCGCACTGCTGGGCGCCGTGGTCGTGCGCCCGCTGGTCTTCGTCTACACCCGGCCGCTCGGCACTGGTCCAAGCTCCCGCTGCCCTGCCTGCGAGGCCAGCCCACTGGTCGCGAACGGTGCGGTGCTGCTGCGGTTCGCCGCCGGGCGCTGCGCCGCCTGTTCGGGGCGCATCGGACCAGTGGCGGGCCTGCCGGAGGTGCTGACCGGGGTGTTGTTCGCGGTGGTCGCCCTGGCCGGCGCGCACGGCTGGCTGGCCCTCGCGCAGTGGTGGGTGGTGCTGCTCGGCGTGCCCCTCGCGCTGATCGACCTGGTGGTCTACCGGCTGCCCGACCACCTCACCCTGGCCCTGAATGCCGGTGTCGCGGTGGCGCTGGCCGGCGCTGCCGCGACCGGGCAGGACCAGGCGGTGACCGTCCGGGCGCTGCTAGCGGCCGTCGTGCTGAGCGTGCTGTTCTTCGGCCTGGCGCTGCTGGGCGGCGTTGCCCTGGGCGACTTCAAGATGGCGCCCGCGCTGGGCGCCCTGCTCGGCTGGCACAGCTGGTCGGCGCTTGCCTTCGGCGTGCTGGCTGGCTTCGTGCTCGGCGCCGTCCACGGGGCCGGCCTTCTGGTGGCGGGCAAGGCCACCAGGCGCTCGCGGATCGCGATCGGCCCGGCCCTCATCGCCGGGGCGGTCGTCACCTCGCTGTTCCTCGGCTGACCAGTCCGGGGCGGCGAAGCCCCCGGCTTCGTTCCTGAACGGAGCGGTTGCCGGGGGTTTGGCCGTGGATCAAGACGGGTCGGTCTCCTCGGCTTCGTCCTTGGGCGCGTGTGGCTGGTAAGCGGACCAGTCGATGCGCTGGACGAGCCAGGCCGGCAGTGCCCAGAACCCGTGGTGCCAGCTCAACTCATCGGGGCCGTTGACGCCCACGTTGAAGGCGTCGGGACCCTGGAATCCGTCGCGGCTGCCGCCGTACCACGAGTCCACGTTGTACCGGCATTCGGCCGTGAGCTCGCCGATGACATCGAGGTCGTCGTCGTCCCCGGTCATGAGGGTGACGGTCAGCTCCCAGTCCTCCGTGTCGCGCCGGATGCTGATCTCCGCCTGCGCCTGAGCGCCTGGGAACTCCACCGCCAGCGTGTCGTCGAGGTAGTCGTCCAGCGCGAACCCGGGCACGACGTTGAGGGCCTCGGCCACTGCGGCCTCGGCCTCCTCGGTGGTGTCGTACGTATAGTCGACGAGCATCGCCTGGCCGTCGGCCTCGGGCTCCATGGAGGTGATGACGCCGTCGGTGAAGTCGAAGCTGAGGTTCACCCGCACCAGGACATTGCCGTAAGGATGCACCGACGACTCTGAGTCTCCTTCGTCGAGAAGCGTCTGCACGGCGCGCTCACCTTCCGCCAGGAAGTATGCGGTGGCATGGGCGATGTGGTGATCGGCGGGACCAACGTGGAGTGGCCCGTGACTTCGGCTGGACGGCCTGTCCTCCGGGTCCTGCTCGTCGGCCTCGACGGTGACGTTCTCTACGCCAGCGACCGCGAGGATGTTGGTGACGGCGGCGCCGTAGGTGTTGGGCCTGGGGCTGTCGCCGTCCCAGTCGCGAACGATCGAGGCTTCCAGCCCGTCGATTCGGCCGAGGTCGAGCTGTCCACCGTCGGCGGTCGCCCTTTCAAGCTGGGTGAGGAGGTATCGGAGGATGGCGATCCGTGCTGAGCCGTCGTCAACGACAAGGTGGAACAGGGTCGGAAGCAGTTCGTGGAGTGCTCGGGTGGTCGGTTCGGGCTTGTTCCAGGCCCTGAAAGCGGTCTTCACATCCTTGTCGCTGGAGATGATCAGGATCTCGTCGGGATCGGCCAGTGCGAGTACGTCGCGGATCCAGGCGCTGTCGCTCGCGCCGGTCTTGTGCCCCCGGGTCTTGGCCGTCTCTCCCTTGAGCTTGGCCGGCTCGCGCAGAAGCACCTGATCCTTCAGACCTTCGATCGCGCTGAGGCCGGTCATCTCGATGACCCTCACGTGGGGGATGCCGGCCAGGTTCTCCAGTGCGGCTGCGATCACCTGCTCGCGGTCATCGAAGGGCATCGGGATGTCGATGCCCGCATCCTGCAACCGTCGGCGCTCGTCGGACGCCGCGTTCTTGAGGACGCGCCAGTCAAGAGCGAGGTGCTCAGCCCACTCCCACGCGACGGGCTGCGGCAGCCAGGTCTCGAGCCCTATGCCCGCCAGGCGGGCGGCGAGCCGACGAAGATGATCAAGGTTCGGACGAGCAGCCCCGTAGGCGTTCGCGTCGAACACCACCGCCTTGAGCTTCTCCCTCAGAAGTGGCTGCAGGCGTAGCTGCACCTGGTCGATCGACTGTCCCCTGGTTCTCCCCATGATGGGATTCTTCCAGACCCAGGCGGAGTGGCGACGGCCTTCGAGAAGGCGGCCAGAGGCCCGAGGGTCAACCGCCCGTCGCCGTGCAAGTTCTAGGCCCTTCGACCGTGACGCCCTGCGCGTCGAGCCGTTCGGCCATCCCGCGGATCGTCGCCGCGTAGCCGTAGACGACGGCCTCCTCGTCCGGGGCCGGGTCCAGGTCCGGCCGGCAGTAGCGGTCGCCTTCGGAGAACAGCGCCGCGACGTCCCGGTAGTAGGAGTCCCGGCACCAGAGCGCGACGGCCGTGCACAGCCGGAGGTGGGAGTGGTGTCCCATGACGGCATCATCCTCCCGCCGGGAGCAGGCTCGCTCAGGGATTTGAGAGCGGTGGACGCTGCGCAGGGGCAGGCAGTCGTGTTGGACGGCTCGTGTCCGGCCCATGGGCCTAATCCGGGATGCCGAAATCCCGCAGAAGGCTCTCTGCCGGCCTCTCGGCGCCTCCAAGGTCGCGCCATACCGGGCTGATCGCGCCAGGCGGTTCTATGGCCGTTTCTGTGGCTCGATTTTTGCCCCATTTCGCCATCATTCTCATACTTTCAGCTTTATGACCGCTTTGGCAGTCGGCACTCCCGCGCCTTCTCCAGCGACCTTGCCGCAGCGGAGCCTCTGGTGCGCGAGCGCCAACTCCGCCTAACGGACGGCGCGCACCGGCGCGGCGGGGCTATCTGGGGCTACCTCCTGGTTAACCCTCGCGTCTTCCCTGAATCTTCTTCGGCCGCGGAGCCATCAACTTCCAATCCGTACCGCCGGATCCGCTCGGCGCCCTCACGGTCCCCCGCGTTCTCCCGGAAGATCACCAGGTGGTTCAGGGCGTCGGGGTGGCCGGCGTCGACGGCCTGCCGGTACAACTGCTCGGCGCCCTCACGGTCCCCCGCCTCCTCCCGGAACTCTGCCAGGCTGGCCAGAGCGTGGGAGTGGCCGGCATCGGCGGCTTGCCACACCAGCTGCTCGGCGCCCTCACGGTCCCCCGCCTCCTCCCGGAACTCTGCCAGGTGGATCAGGGCGCGGGTGTGGCCGGCGTCGGCGGCCTGCCGGTACAACTGCTCGGCACCCTCACGGTCCCCCGCCTCCACCCGGAGCAGCGCCAGGTGGATCAAGACGCCAGTGTGGCCAGCATCGGCGCCTTGCCGGTACAACTGCTCGGCACCCTCACGATCCCCCGCCTCCACCCGGAGCAGCGCCAGGTGGACCAGGGCGTGGGTGAAACCGGCGTCGGCGGCCTGCCGGAACAGCTGCTCGGCGCTCTCACGGTCCCCCGACCTCTCCCGGAGCATTGCCAGGTGAGCCGAGGCGTCGGGGTCACCAGCGTCGGCGGCCTGCCGCGCCAGCAGCTCGGCGCCC